>JAQSYC010000047.1 GCA_029256345.1 Clostridia bacterium
ATAGACCAGCTTGGTGATATAACCGCTTGTTCATTTTTTATAATAATATGTCTTGTTTCAGTAGGCTCACCCATCATATGGAATACCACGTTGTCTTCATTAAAATCAAAGTACATATAAACTTCCATTCTTCTTTCGTGGGTATGACTTGGCATAGTGTTCCATACGCTGCCTTTACTTAGGATTGTGCATCCCATAGATAACTGACAAGTTTCAAGAACTGCTGGATGAATAAACTGATAAATAGTTCTTTCATTTGAAGTGTCTAGACTTCCAAGCTCTACTTTGTTGGCATCATTTCTTGTAATAATCTTGTTATCAAATTGTTTATGTGCAGGGGCTGAACACATGTAAAATTTAGCCGGGTTAGCTTCATCTAAACTTTTAAATGAAATATCTTTTGTTGTCATTCCAAGATATAACCCTTCAATATTACCTAATGTATATTCTGTATTATCAGCTATAACTATACCTGCACCACCGATGTTGATAATCCCAAGCTCACGTCTTTCAAGAAAATACTCTACACCTAAGTTCTTTTCACAATCAATGTGGTCTGCCAGACAAACTTCTTTTTTTACAGGCATTGTTCCAGCAACAATAATTCTGTCAATATGTGAGTAAACCATTTTCATGTCATCTGCTATAAAAAGCTTATCAATTAAAAACTCCTCTCTTAAATCTTCTGTAGCGTAATATTTTGCATCTTTTTGATTTGCACCGTATCTAATATCCATTTTAATTCTCCTTTATTATGATGTTATTGCACAAAGTAATCTTTGAAATCTCTTTTTAAACGATCCCCTAACCTGTCTAACCCCCCTTTCAAATGCCCCTCAAAGAAGGGTACAATTTCATTGCTTTGTTTATTTCTTAATATGTTGATAAACATACAATGCTCTTCATACAAGTTTTCATACTTCTTGGTAACAACAATATCCAGCATCCTAAATCTTGTATAATGAACTTGAAAATCTTGAATAATATCCCATAGCTTCTCTTTATGTGTCATTCTAAAACATATGTGATGAAGTTCACTATCTATCAAATAAAAATCTTCTGGTTTAGTTGGATTTGCTAAAAATGCTCTCTGTTTGGCAAGATTTTCTTCCATCTCCTCTATTAATTCGTCAGTAACATGATTTATTGCATCATTTACGACATTGATCTCTAATACTATCCTCATAAAAATGAGTTGCTTAATAAGTTCAAAATCTAATAACGACACATATGTTCCTTTTTGCGGCCTTATCTCAACAAGTTTGTCTGTACTCAGTTTAGAAAAAACAGATCTGATAGGGGTTCTTGAAATATTAAAACGCTTAGAAATATCATTTTCACTAATCAGCTCCCCCGGCAGAATCTTGAGCGTTAGTATTTCTTGCTTTAAAATAGTATAGATTTCTTCTGTACTCATCTTCACAGTCGGACTTTTAATCTCCAAGTTAACATCCCCCTAGACTTGATTCTTTTAATCCTTTAGTTATTCTATCTATTCCGTTGTGCATATTATATAGTTTCAAGTTGAATTACCTTTGTTTATGTATACAAATGTAACTTGTATACAAGTTAAAATAACTATATCATTTGTTCTATTTCTAGTCAATATCCTTTTTATATTTTATAACTTTATTAGTTTCCGCCCATTAGCTATTTTTATTCATTTAGTCCTATATAAATAACTCCATAAAAATGAGGATAAATAAAGTTTAACACTTTATTTATCCTCATTTTTTGTTTTAAAAAGAATACTCTATTAAATTTTTCTTAATACAACTGCTTGTGACTCTTTTGCACAATCTACTGAAAAGTTCACTTTACCTGCCACAGTTGATTTGACATTCCCTACAATAAAGCTCCATCTCTTTTAAGCTTTGTAACTTCAAAGAACGTTTTTGCTTTATATAATCTGCCATCTACTTCAAAGTCCAGCACTTTCGTTTTTTCTGAAAGCTCATAGTTTCCAAAACTAAGTGTTCCATCATTTTCCACTCTAATAATCTCATTAACAACAGCCATTGCTAAATCCTCCAATGTTTTTATTACTTTAATTTATTTATTTATCTATTTATTATAAATATACCCTCATTATACATGATTTAGATCAAAAAGTATATGGTAATATTATTGCTTTGTGAAGGTGCATGCTTCATCTTTAATATTCACAACTACCTTATCGCCTTCTTTAATTTTACCATCTAAAATTTCATCTGATAGTTTGTCTTCGATATAGGTTTGGATCGTCCTTCTAAGTGGTCTTGCACCATAGGCTTGATTATAACCTTTAGCCGCCAGAAAATCTAATGTTTCTTTCGTTAGTTCGATTTCAATGCCTACATTTTTTGTAATTCTTTTTAACAGACTTTTAATCATAACATCGGCAATCTCTCTAATATTTTCTGTTGTCAGCGGATGAAATACAATCATCTCATCCAGTCTGTTTAAAAACTCCGGTCTGAAAATACGTTTAACTTCTTCTATGACACTTTTTTTCATATCCTGATAAGACTTGCTTACATCTTCATAAGAGATAAAACCAAGTTTTTTAGGTTCTATAATATTTCTGGCTCCTATATTGGAGGTCATTATAATAATGGTATTTTTAAAGTTTATTTTTCTACCTCTTGAATCTGTAACGTGCCCGTCATCTAACACCTGTAAAAGAATATTAAATACATCTGGGTGCGCTTTTTCGATTTCATCAAATAATATGACCGAATAAGGTTTTCTTCTTACTTTTTCAGTAAGCTGCCCCCCCTCATCATACCCAACATAACCTGGCGGTGAACCAATGAGTTTAGATACGGTATGTTTTTCCATATATTCTGACATATCAATCCTAATCATGGCATTTTCATCACCAAACATAGCTTCTGCCAATGCTTTAGTCAGTTCAGTTTTCCCTACTCCTGTTGGTCCTAGGAACAAAAATGAACCAATGGGCCTATTGGGGTCTTTGAGTCCTACACGACCCCTTCTTACAGCTTTAGAAACAGCTATAATGGCTTCATCCTGTCCGATTACTCTTTCATGGAGGATTTTTTCCATGCTCTGAAGTCTTTCAAATTCTTCTTCAGCCAGTCTTTTAACTGGAATATGGGTCCAACTGCTTACAATGTCTGCAATTTCATCTTCTGATACGATTTGAGTATTTTTGGTATGTTTTGATTCCCATTCTACTTTTGCACTGGCTATCTTTTCTTTAATTTGATTTTCTTTTTGTTTGATTTGACCTGCCTTTTCATATTCTTCATTAACAATAGCGTCTTCTTTTTCTTTGCTGTATTTTAGAAGTTCTTCCTCTAGTTCTTTAATATTTGCCGGTGAAGTATAGGCTCTTAGTCTTACCTTTGAAGCCGCTTCGTCCAAAAGGTCAATGGCTTTGTCAGGCAGATACCGGTCTGCAATATACCTACTAGACAGCTTAACCGCCGCACTAATAGCCTCATTTGTAATCTGCACTTGATGATGCACTTCATATTTATCTTTTATGCCCTTAAGGATTTCTATTGTTTCTTCCTCGGAAGGTTCATTTACCTGTACTGGCTGAAAACGTCTTTCAAGCGCAGCGTCTTTTTCAATATGCTTTCTATACTCATCTAATGTTGTTGCACCTACCAGCTGGATCTCACCTCTTGCCAAAGAAGGTTTTAAGATGTTGGATGCATCCATTGCTCCTTCTGCTGCTCCAGCTCCAATAATGGTATGAAGTTCATCAATAAACAAAATGATGTCTCCCGCAGTACGAACCTCTTCCAAAACTTTGTTAATACGTTCTTCAAACTCACCTCTATATTTGGTACCTGATATCATAGATGATAAATCAAGTGAAACTACTCTTCTATCTTTTAAGAGTTCGGGAATCGTTCCTCCAACTATTTTTTGGGCTAATCCCTCTACTACTGCTGTTTTTCCTACTCCGGGTTCTCCAACAAGGCAAGGATTGTTTTTGGTTCGTCTTGAAAGAATCTGTACAACTCTTTCAATTTCTGTCTCTCTTCCGATAATAGGATCGAACTTATCTTCTCTCGCAAGCTGCGTTAAATCACGGCTGTATTTGTCCAGTGTAGGCGTAGTTGATTTGCCTTCCTTAACACTTTGTTTGGAAGTTGCAAAGCTGGCCTCAGTTTTTTGAGTGCCCCCTGTCAGCATATCCACAAGTGCTGCAAGCAGCTTGCTTGCATTAACTCCCAATGATTCTAGTAGTTTTACCCCTACGCAGGTTTTTTCTTTTAAGATAGAGATTAATAAATGTTCTGTTCCAATAGCATTTGTGCCTAGCTGTCTTGCAAATTGTGAACTGACTTCGAAAATTCTTTTGACTCTAGGCGTAAAATCTTTAGGTGCTACCAGCGCTACCTGCCCCATGCCAATGACCTCTTTTATCTTATCCAGAAGATCCTCTTCTGTAATTCCATAGTCCTCAAGCGCTTTTTTTGCTACAGAGTTATCGGTATGAATGAGTCCTACTAAAAGGTGCTCTGTTCCCAGATAACCATGTCTGAACTCCGCCATCATTTGCTCTGCGTATTCAATAGCCGCTTGTGCTTGTGCTGTAAACTTCACTTCCATAATTTTCATCTCCTGTCTTACTATATTTCGAGATATTTCCTAATAGTACCTGCACGCAGGCTATTAAGTGAAATACTTTGACTTAAATTTTGAGATTTTGAGAGCATCACACCATCTTGACACATTAACATCATTTCATAAAGATTATAAGTAGGCTTCTTAAAATCGTAAATTCCCATCTCAAACCCTAATTTAACATCGGATAACAATTCCATAGCTTCTCCTGTAGATAGTTCTCTTGCGTATCTTAAAATACCATAAGATCTATAGAGTTTATCTATAAGAGCTCTCTTGCTGATATCTGATATATGATTTCTAATATACTCTTCTTTTTCTACCAAATTAAACGTAACATTTTTAGTGATGGCAATAAGATCTATCTCATTTCTTCCTAGTGTCAGCTGATTGGATATCTGATAGATATCCCCTAAAGCTTTTGTACCTTCTCCATACATGCCTCTTATCTGCATACCTAACTTTTGTAAGCTTTCAAAGATCGTTCCTATATGTCCTGTCTTACTAAGCATTGGCAGGTGGACCATAAACGAGGCTCTAAGCCCGGTGCCTGCATTGGTAATACAGGATGTCATATAGCCATATTCTTTATGAAAAGCATATTGTAATAGCTTTGATAGATGATCGTCTAACTCAGAAGCTATTTCCCAAGTCTTTTGGATATCACTTCCTGCCTGCATACATTGTATGCGGATATGATCTTCTTCATTGATCATAATACTTATACTTCTTTCTTCATTGTGGATAACCAGCGTTGGGAAAGGTGTTTCTGCCAAAAGCGGACTGATAAGGTGAGTCTCTACAAGCTGCTGCTTTTGCACATCGTTAATCATATGGGGCTCTATAATGCTGAACTTGTAATCTGAAAGTTTAGCCGCTGCTTCTTTTACCTGATTAATAATCTCATAAGCATCTGCTTCATTCATCTTTATTGTGAATTTATAATTCACCAGATTTCTGGCCAGTCTTATACGGTGTGAAATGACTATATCATCTGCTGCTACATTCTGATACCACATTAGTCTTCTCCCCCTGCTTTAATAGCTTTTATCTCATCCCTTAGCCTAGCTGCCTCTTCATAGGCTTCCTCTTGTATGGCTTTTTTAAGAGCATCTTCAAGCCTGCCTAGCCGTTCCTGCTTTTGTTTGCCCTTACTAAAATCTGTAGCTTGGATATCAACCTGTACGGCTTTGCCCACATGCTTTATATTCCCATGTACATTAATAAATGCATTCCTTAGTTCATTATCAAAAGTGGTATAACACGCGTTACATCCAAACTTACCGATTTTTAAAAATTCATCAAGAGACAGGCCACACTGTGGACATTTCTTTGGCAGAGGGGTTTTAGGTGACTTTAAATACCCCTCTTCTAAAGCGATTTTCATCAGTTCGGATATAAAATCATTAAACAATATGGCCTGAGTTCCTATATTATTTTCAGTAAGTTTTATGCAATCATTACATAAATAATGACCCGTTTTTTGCCCATTAGTTATCTCACTTACATAAATAGTTGCTTCATTTTTTTTGCACTTTTCACAAAGCATGATGACCACTCCTTATTAGAATTTGTTACCACAGCTAATGCAATAAGAAGCACTAATATTATTTCCTACATTACAGTGACTGCAAATTTTCATAATCTCTACGCCATCTTCTCCCTTTTCTGGTCTTGTCTGTTTGGCCATGTTTTCATCCCAAGTTGTCTTAACTGTTCTTTTAAAAGTATCAAAACTATCTTTTTGAGTAGTAACAATCTCTCCTACTTGTTTTTCAATTTGTGCAATCTCTTTTGTGATCACTTCAATTTTTGTATATAACGAAACGGGTATTTCCTCCTCCGCGTTATGAACATGCACCTCGTACTGCGCCTCACCCAATTGCTGGTACGCTTTTTTAAGTTCATTTTTTTTACTTAATAATTCAGTTCTATAGACTGTTTGATCCACTGACTTTTGTGTTTGCGTCGTGGCTTCTTTAAATGTTGATTTAATACTTTCGCCTAATTTTGTAAATACATCTCCCATATGATAAACCTCCTCGAGTTATTATTAACTTATTTTAAGTATATTATAGTGAAGTCCTTGTTTTTTTTCTACTAATATTTTAAATTTGTGTAGATTATTTTATAATAAGTACGCCAATAAAGGTATTGTGACTGCACTAAATAATGTTGATACTAAAATAGTCTGAGATGCAATCTCAGAATTATTATCATATTGTTTGGCCATCATCGCTGCATTACTGGCTACCGGCATACCCGCAACAATAACAGGAATCGCCAAAAGCCAGCTGTCCTCTATTCTTAAAATATATTTTAGCAGACAAAATGTTAATAACGGCAAAACAATCAGTCTCGTACTTGCTAGTAAGTACACCTTAACACCGCTAAACATTTTTCTAATTGGCAGACCGCTCAGCATGGCTCCTATCGTAATCATGGATAGCGGTGTGCAAAGGCTCCCTACTGCATCTATTGTTCCTATCACAAACTTAGGCAGCGGTATGCCTGTTATGAATAATATTAAACCTATGGCACTGGCGGTGATCCCTGGATTGATAAGGTGCCGTAAATTGAATTTACTCTTAATATCACCCTTCATCTCCATCAGCTTTATCCCTAGTGTATAAAGAAGTATATTAAAAGTTATATTGTATACAGCCCCGTAAAAGATGGCTTCTTTGCCAAATAGCGCCTGAAGAACCGGATATCCCATAAATCCTGCATTTGAAAAAACAATGGCAAAACTATATACGCCTCTTTCGCTCCTATCTTTTATAAATACTTTTGAAAACCCTATAGCCACCCCATATGCAAGAGCATAGGTTGCTATAGATAATCCAACAATATAGATGGCTGTATGTAACTTTTCTGGTGTCAACGGAATAATCATTCCTGATATGATAATGGCTGGCAAAGCCACTTTAACAATAAATTTTGAAAACACTTCTGTGCCGACCGATGTAATGATATTTACTTTTCCTAATCCATATCCAAAAAACATCAATAAAAATAATATACCTAACTGTGTATAAACTTCTGTTAATTGCATGACTCTTTCTCCTTATTGTCTTATGCTAGTTATTCTATCCCATCATTCTAACATACTTCATTTTGATTGAATACAAAAAAGAAGGTTTCTTTTGTCAAGAAACCCCTCGATACATTTTTATGTATTTATTGCAAAGCTGATTTTAATGCTCTTATCTACTTGATCCATAAGTCCATCATCTAAATGGCAGATTTTCTCTTTGAGTCTTTTTTTATCGATCGTTCTGATTTGCTCAAGAAGTATTACTGAATTTTTAACAAGCTCATATTCTGCTGCATCGATTTCAACATGTGTGGGAAGTTTGGCTTTATTAATCTTAGAAGTGATTGCCGCACATATTACAGTTGGGCTAAATTTATTACCTATATCATTTTGTACCACAAGAACAGGTCTTATACCTCCCTGCTCTGACCCTATCACTGGGCTTAAATCTGCATAAAATATATCTCCACGTTTTACTTGCACTTTTACTCACACTCCGCTATGCGATCGTAATAAGACTCGGCCTCTCTTTCTACTTCAAAACATAATTTTGAAATGGATAAATTGATTTCTGCCATCTCTTGATATCCCTTTTTCATCGTCATTTTCTGTTTTTTATCTGAAGACTCTTTTAACTGAACTTCACTTACTTTTATATCACTTCTTGACTTAGTCATTGCAAACCACTCCCCACTAACATCGTGATTTACTCCTAACTAGCTAATGTTATTTTTGCCATTTTTTAATCACTCTATACGATGTTATTCAGTTTTTTTAAAATTTTAAATATATAAACGTGGGACTCTCTTACCGATCATACACATAATTTCATAATTAATCGTGTCCAAACCTTCTGCAATTTCCTCTATAGGGATGCATTTGTCCCCTTGCTTTCCGAAAATAACAACTTCATCCTCTACACGCACGTCATGGATATGACTGACATCTACCATAAATTGATCCATACAAATATTCCCTATTATTTGGGCGTATTCGCCTCTTATAAGGACTCTTCCTTTGCCAGATAGTCTTCTTGAATAACCATCTGCATAACCTATGGGTATCGTAGCAATCTTTGTTTTTTGATGGGTGTAATATTTTCTGCCATAGCTTACATAATGTCTCTCCGGCAATTCTTTAACGTGTACCACCTGTGATTTGAGTGTCATTGCTGGTTTTAGATCAATAATCTGATTCTGCAAAAAGTGAGATGGATAATAGCCATATAATATAATACCTGGTCTTACCACATTAAGATGTGCATAGCTATGATACATCGTCGCTGCACTATTGGCAGCGTGTATAATCGGCAAGTCAATTCCTACTTCATTCAGCTCTTTTAAAAAACCTTCAAAAATACTCCATTGATTTCTAGTGTAGGTGACATCTTCTTCATCTGCCGTTGAAAAATGAGTGAATATCCCCTCCATGTTAATGTGAGGAAGCTCTGCTATTTTTTTGATTTCTTCAATACTCTGAGGGGATGATAAAAATCCTATCCTTCCCATCCCAGTGTCTACTTTAATATGAATATTAACTGTTTTGTTAAGTACTACAGCTTCGTCAGATATATATTTAGCCATCTCATATGAAAAAACAGTCTGCGTCAAATCATTTTTAATGAGCGTTTTAATATCAGCTCTTGGTGTATAACCTAAAACTAATATGGGGGAAATAATCCCCGATTGTCTTAGTTCTTCACCTTCTTTAGCTATAGCCACTGCAAATCTGTTAACGCCTTCTCTCTGAAGTATATTAGAAACTTCAATAGCCCCATGACCATACCCATCCGCTTTTACAATACCCATTATCTCTGTATGGCTTGGTACAATATTTCTTATTTGTTTGTAATTATGTTTAATCGCCTCTACACTTACTTCTGCTACTACCCGTGGTCTAAGAGAGTCCATAGTTACCTCCTTGGTACATCTTTTATATCATTAAAACTTCATCTCTGTGTTGTATTTAAAATGGCTAAAATCTAATTGAATCATGACCTTGCCTTCTAGATCATATATCTCCATTTTTATAGGGTTTAGTTCATCTTCATCAAACCATACTTTTTCTGATGCCATGTATTTATAGTCGCCTGGTATAGGTACTTCAAAAGTCATACATGATCTATCGTCTAAAGTGTGTCCATCTGCCTTGATGTTATCAGTATTTAAATAATTATGTATAAAACTACTTAATAGAAGTTGATTTCTTACTTCATTTCCTTTACATAATACACTTCTTTTTGTAATAGGGCTATACTGCGAAAGATCTTTTCCGTCAAAGTAAGTTATGTAACCCTTTAGATGCTCTGGTGCATTTAAAGTAAGTTTGTATTTGCCTCCTATTTCCACCATCTGTTTCATTTCCAGCTTATTTTCGTCTGTATCTTTTAAAAAAGTTATCATTGCATCCACTTCATAGGTCTTAAGTCTTACAAGCTTATTATGCAGCTTGCTTTGCAAACTGTCACTGGGTATATCGCCTCTGCAGCTCTGAAAGACAAAAGACATCATGAGTAAAAGTAAGAGTATTATTCCCCTCTGTACCTTATACATATTACCTCCTTATGGATTCAAAAATATCAGGACGTAATACTATAGCATAAATCCCCATCTATACCTAATATACTCACTGGAGACCAAATATATGATGGAATATTAGTCTTCTATTATTTAAGTATTTCTTGAAAGACTTTATCTACTCCTTCATAAAAATCAGTAGGTAACAGCGTATATTCTGATTTTAAATCCTTCATGATATCTGCAGCCCTTGCATGTAAATACACGCCCAGCATAGCAGCATACTGCGGTTTCTCTGTTTGGGCCAACAATCCAGCTATGACACCTGTTAATACGTCGCCGCTTCCACCTTTGGCCATCCCTGTGTTTCCTGCTGTATTAATGTATAGATTACCTTCTATGTCTCCTACTAAAGTCCTTTCTATCTTAAGAACAGTAATAATATGATTTTCTATTGCAAACTTTTTTGTAATGGTCATTGATTCAGCTAATACTTCCTCAATCTTTATGTCCAGTATTCTGGCCATCTCTCCTGGATGAGGGGTAATGATGGTTGGTGCCATTCTTTGCTTAGTCATCCCTAGCATATCTTTCAGAAAATAAAGTCCATCAGCATCTATGACACATGGCTTATTGCTTGCCAGTATCTGCTGCAGCACCGCCTTAACAGCTTGGCTTCTCCCTATTCCTGGGCCTATGGCAATCACATCGTATTTTTCTATAAGCAAGCTGAGTGCCTTAACTGCCTCTTGTGAAATATGTCCTTCTTCATCTGGGAGCGGAACGGTCATCACCTCAGTCAGCTTTTGTTCCATAATATCATGTATGGCTTTGGGTACAGCTGCGCTGACAATGCCCGCCCCAACCTTTAACGCTGCTTTGCTTGCCAGTACCACTGCTCCAGACATCCCTGTCTGCCCCCCTATAATTAGTATCCTCCCGTAGGTACCTTTATTGCTTCTGGTCGGTCTTATAGGTAAAAGCTTTTTCA
>JAQSYC010000332.1 GCA_029256345.1 Clostridia bacterium
AGATTTTATTATTTTATCTTTCATTAGAATTGAAAGGAGTGTCTTTATAATGATTAACTCTAGACAGCCCTTGCATACTACAAACCCTAGAAACACCAGGGCTTACAACGCTATGCAGATGTCCTCTGAGATGTTAAACCTTGAGAGCATGCCTCTTGCTATGGCTTATGTACCTTGGCAGCGCTGGAATAACGTCTATGATTTAGATAGAGCTTTACAAGTTGGTACTATTTTCCCCGAACTAGATTTGCCTTTCTTAGGAATGAGAGGTGGTAAGTCATGATGCGTAATGACCGTGAGGAACTCTTAATGTATATTACGACTACAAGCTTTGCTGTAGATGATGTCAACCTTTATCTTGATACACATCCTACGGATCAGGCCGCTCTCGAATATTATCAAAAATGCAATGAACTTAGGAAACAAGCTGTTAAGCAGTACACCGATTACTTTGGCCCTTTAACCGCTAATAATGTTAATGTAACAAATGTATGGACTTGGATAGATGAACCATGGCCATGGGAAATGGGGAGATAGATTATGTGGAATTATGAAAAAAGACTACAATACCCTGTAAAAATCAAAAACACTGACCCTAAACTTGCACAGATTATCATCAGTCAATTTGGCGGCCCAGACGGCGAACTAGCTGCTTCTATGCGCTACTTATCTCAAAGGTATACTATGCCTTATAAAGAAGTCACAGGTATTCTAACAGATATAGGTACTGAAGAACTAGCCCATATGGAAATCGTAAGTTCCATCATTTATCAGCTCACTAAAAACTTAACGATCGAAGAAATTGAAGCCTCTGGCTTTGGTCCTTATTATGTTGATCACACCTTGGCATTATGGCCCCAGGCTGCCTCCGGAACACCTTTTACTGCAACCTTCTTCCAGTCAAAAGGAGACCCTATCACAGATTTGCATGAAGACCTAGCTGCTGAACAAAAAGCCAGGACGACTTATGACAATATCCTCCGCCTTATTAAAGACCCCGACATCGCTGACCCTATCAGATTTTTAAGAGCCCGAGAGATTGTTCATTACCAACGATTTGGTGAAAGCCTTCGTATTGTGCAGGATAAATTAGACTCCAAAAACTTCTATGCCTTTAACCCCGAATTTGACAGATAAGCTTTCCATTATAGCACTCTAAGATATTACGTTTGCTAACACTGCCAGAAAATGTTAGAATAAGTGATAAAAGCAAGAGGGAATACTACCCTGGTATCCAAAGGAGAAATAAGAAATGATAGAATTAGGAAAAATTCAAACACTAAAGGTTATAAGAAACAGTGATTTCGGCGTTTATCTAAATTCAGAGACCGACAGTGCAGATGGTGATGTTTTATTACCTAAAGGCCAAGTACCACCCGAAACCGAGATAGGCGACGAAATTGAAGTTTTTGTCTATAGAGATTCTGAAGACCGGCTCATTGCTACCGTCAAACACCCCAAAGTAACCCTTGGCAGTCTGGCTGTTCTAAAGGTTGTAGAACTGACCAATATTGGCGCCTTTTTAGATTGGGGATTAGAGAAAGATTTGTTTCTGCCTTTCAAACAACAAGTTGGTGAGGTTGTAAAAGACAAAAGCTATTTGATTGCGGTTTATAAAGATAAAAGTGACAGGCTTTGTGCAACGATGAAAGTCTATGATTTTCTTAGCTGCGAGTCTCCTTATAAAGAAAACAATAAAACCCAAGGCATCATCTACCGCATCACCGAAGAGTTTGGTGCTTTTGTAGCGATAGACAATAAGTACCACGGACTCATTCCTCACAAAGAAATCTACGGTCAATACAAAACCGGCGATACTGTAGAAGTGAGAGTAAAAAAGGTCAGACCGGACGGCAAACTAGAACTAAGCCTCAGAAAACAAGCCTTTTATCAGATGGAAGACGATGCGCAAAAAATCATAAATAAACTTAAATCTGAAGACGGCAAGCTTCTGCTCAATGACAAAAGTTCCCCAGACCAGATTAAAAGAGCATTAAAAAATCACTTGGCAAATAGATTAAAACTTAAAAAGGTAATGGCTAACGGCACTCCCCTGTTAGCCATTACCTTTTCTAATGCATTATTTTCCTATATCATTGTATATTAGTTCAAAATTTTGGATAAGACTTAGGCACAACTAATAAATACCTTAGGAGGTTATGATGTTTAGTCAATCCTATTATGAAACGTTATCAAAGCCTTTTGCTTTTAATAATGAACTTTTGTACCGTACACTTAGAGCGATCAGTCCTACTTTTACTCAAGGGGAGTGCCTTTTATCTGCTTTACCTCCCTCTTTTAAACGCAAGATGAAATCCAAGCATTTTTCTCCAGGTGTCTTTTATATGCTCGCTACGTCTATGACTTGTAGTGTGCTTGTAGACGGAACACTTTTGACCGATGACTATGATAACCTTTATGAATACCTTCAGGAAATTTTGGTACACTTCGGAACCAGTCTTATTGCCAAGCACGCTAAACCCCGAAAGATTTTGACAGACAAGCCTTATACCTACAATCTTTTGACCGACTTCTGCAAAAAATGTGACATTGAACTGGTGCTTGTGAAAGAACTTAAATATGCCTATCACTTTGTATCTGTTGCACTTTTTGAAGAAGGTGCCAGTGATGCACTGGTAGATACTATGGATAACCACAGAATGGCCCTTGATGACTATTTCAAAACGCCCGAAGAGTTTTCAGCCATTTATTACCCTCGCTTTATGAAAAGTGAGTATGCCACAGGCTTTTCTAAAAAACAGCTCGTAGAGTGTCGTCCTTATATTGAGCTTTTTTCTAAAAGGTTATGGGACGAGGCCAAAGAAAGTCCCTACGATTGGTCCTTAGATAGCGTGAAAAAGGTAGCAACTCTGATCCTTCATGACGATCTTAACCTCCAGTCAAAGGACATCCAAAACTTTTTACAAGTGTTAAGCAGCTTTTTAAGATTTTTAGATGTTGCCTTTAGACGTCATATTGCTGCTGAACTTTTACCAGCTCTGCATGCTCTTATTTCTTTGTAACCCTCTCTTTATCTTGATACTCTGTCATTGTTTGAGTAAATCCTGTTTGGTTAGTCCATTGTAATGCTCTGCCCAAATTTTTCTTTGGGCCATGCCCTATGGGTACACTTTGCAGTGACCCAAGCATTTCACCTGCCCCGGCGCCTACTCCTTGCCCCCAGACAAGCCCCGCTTTTTTACACCAGGCCTCTATCATCTGCAATGACAGACCCGTTTGCTCCCCTTCATAAAACCCACAGTTTGCCACTGCATAGACAGTAATAGCTTTTTTCTCCTTAGATTGAAAAAAACTCTCCATTTTCTCTAAAAAATGCAACATATGAGAAGGGACTCCATCCACGTATAGCGGAAATGCCACTACCAATACATCGCAGGTGTAAATGGATTCAAGTGCCTCTTGAGAGTGTAAACATTGATTGATATGAAAAACTTCCGTTTCATAATCATTTGTTATCAGCTTCTTAAGTTCCGCCAACAAATATTCTGAATTGCTGCCTTTTGCTTTAGGACTTCCATTAATCAGGGCTGCCTTCATAAAATCTCACCTCTCATGCTCTGTAGATTATCATAAAAATGCACAGTATGGTCCTTTAAATTGAGATTTAATTCATTGGCAGCTACCAATTTGGGTACCTACTTTCGTGGTGCATCTCCCCATTCCGTATGACGAAATAGGGCAGCATATACCCAATACTCCTATCCAACACATTTTTTACAAAAGGACTAAATCCCCCATAATAACATTGACTGATAATAATCACTTCTTCACACTGTGAAATGAGTTTCCCCATACCCTTATAGGCATCATTGATAACACAGGCTACAGGGGTCTTAATCCAGCAGCCAAAACACCCAATACATTTATGAATCTCATGGGTATTTGAAATAACTGTGAAATCTTCACCCATCTGTGGTATGAGCTCCTTTATCTCCTGATCATTTAAATCATGAATGATCATCCTCATTCTCTTTCCCCCTCTACTTGTTTTAATAAGCCATTACACCACTCTATGACAAATTGATAATAGTGAATACCATAAATCATTGTAGCATTTTCGTATTTAAACTGGTCAAT
>JAQSYC010000333.1 GCA_029256345.1 Clostridia bacterium
TCCTTATGTTCTGGGTTTAATTGATGGGGAAATACTTAATATTTCATCAGAGCTTAGACAAATAGCGCTTATCGTCATACTCACAAGGGCAGGTCTTGCACTGGATATTAAGGATTTGAAAAAAGTCGGACGACCCGCAATCTTAATGTGTTTCGTACCTGCTACCTGTGAAATCTTAGCAATCATGGTACTTGCACCACTTTTTTTAGGCATATCCTATATTGAAGCAGCTATTATGGGCACAGTTCTGGCGGCGGTGTCACCAGCTGTTATCGTTCCAAGAATGTTACGATTGATGGAGGGGGGATACGGCAAAGAAAAAAGTATTCCACAGCTGATTATGGCGGGCGCTTCAGTGGACGATATCTACGTTATTATCTTGTTTACCTCCTTCCTAAGTATGTATCAGGGAGAAGGTTTTGATGCCAAGAGCCTTATTCATGTGCCTTCTGTTAAAACTTTTTAAGAAAATTCATATGCGTGATACAGTCAAAATCCTTGTGATCTTAAGTATGGCCTTCTTATTTGTATCAGCTGAAACTTTTATACAAGGTTATTTTCCTATGTCAGGATTATTGGCTGTTATGGCACTAGGAGGTACACTGCTAAAAGGTTATGAAGTATTAGCCAAGAGACTGTCAGGTAAATTTTCTAAAATATGGGTAGGCGCTGAGATGCTGCTTTTTGTACTGGTAGGAGCAGCTGTTGATATCAGCTATGTTGGAAGTGTGGGACTAGCGGCAGTGCTGCTGATAGTATGCGCATTGATTTTCAGAATAGCGGGGGTATTTTTGTGTCTTTTAAAAACAAATTTATCTGTAAAAGAAAGACTTTTTTGTGCTATAGCGTATCTGCCTAAAGCCACTGTGCAGGCAGCTATTGGAGCAATACCGCTTGCAAGCGGCGTTAAAGCCGGAGATACAATTCTGGCAGTTGCAGTACTGGCGATTATGATTACAGCACCTTTAGGAGCCATTGGTGTAGATGTATCCTATAAGAAATGGCTTCACAGAACAAGTATAAAAACATATTGATAGTGTTTGGGGACTTGTAAAATGGACGAGTTTATTATACAAAGATTTTTTAAACATAACACCCTATGATGAGGCATAAAGGACTGCTTTAACAGCAGAATTTATGCTTTTTATTTTGTCTTGATCTGCATTCGGCATTGCAGTACGCATTATAAGTTCTTTCACCCTCATCATCTGATAAAAAGGTGAGAAGGAGTATATTAACTATAAAAATCAATAGTAAAATCAGCATCTATAACACATCCTTTCCTTATGGCGTTAAAAGTATACTATTTGCGGCAAAGGGCTTCGAGTAGTATATCCATACTTTCTAATACCTGTACTTGTTTGTCTTTAGGAATACTATCAAATACGTCTTGAAAATAAAACGTCATATCTTTTTCAATAGTCTCATAGATTTTATTGCCGCTTTCTGTTAATGAGATAGTGATATAACGTCTGTCCTGAGTATCAATATCTCTTTGGACTAAGCTAGTTGAGACAAGATTATTAACAGTTCGGCTCATTGTACTGGTTTCTAAATTCAGCAGCTTTGCAAGTTCGCCTAATGAAATATGTCCGGTCCGTCCTATCTCCACTAAAGCATGGCATTGTGCCAAAGATACCTGGCAGCATGAAACAGTATTTTCTTCTAAAACACCTAATCTTCTTTCTAATTTTCTAATCAATTCTCTTAATTGTTGTGCTTGATTTATTTTATCCATATAATTACCTCCTGCAACTATTGTATAATAAAATATTTGTATATTACAAGTGTTTTTATTGAGTTTTAAAATTTTTTAGGAAATACTTCGAAATTTTATATCAAACGAACCAGACAAATAGCGTATGCATAATATAAGTATAGATAGAAGACAATATATCTATTAGACAATTTATAAACTATACATGGCGTTGTATTGACACTAGATAGATAATGATCTATATTATAGATAGACCATTATCTATATATGGAGGTGATTACTTGAAAATGAATTACGAAGAAAATGCTAAGCTAATGAAAGCATTAGCTGATTCAAACAGATTGAAGATTATGGATATTTTGTCCTGTGGTGAAAAATGTGCTTGTGATCTGCTGGAAGAGTTTGAGTTTACACAGCCAACGCTTTCCCATCATATGAAAGTTCTGATGGAATGTGGACTTGTAAATTGCAGAAAAGAAGGGCTGTGGAGCCATTATTCTCTTAACCGTACAAACAGTGACAAACTTATTTTATTTTTGATGAATGTGATAACTGATACAGAAGAATGTATTTGTAAATGTAAAGATAAATCTAAATGTGAATGCCAATAAAAGGAGTGTGTGAAAAGATGAAAAAAATGATTATTTTTGAGCCAGCAATGTGTTGTTCGACAGGAGTCTGTGGACCTGGGGTAGATCCAGAGCTTTTAAGAGTATCCAGTATACTTAGCAATCTTAAAAACAAAGATATTATTGTAGAAAGATATAATTTGAGTAGCAATCCACAGATATTTGTGGATAACAAGGTGATTAATGAAGTATTGATGAAGGATGGTGTGGATACTCTTCCCGTTGTGGTTTTGGAAGGGGAAGTGGT
>JAQSYC010000048.1 GCA_029256345.1 Clostridia bacterium
GTCTCCTTGGGATTTCTTAAAATCAAGGTAGCGAGTCCAGATAACATCAGCTGCTGAAAAAAAACTGCAATAAAACCATAAATCAGATAGTTCATATAAGTAAGTTTTGAATCGTATAGCATCCTGTCGGTAAATTGGAAGGAAAGTGCTATATTGTTTGCAGTATTTTGAGGTAAGGAACCTTTGGCACCTATTATTTTTATTTCTGCTCCTGCGGAAACTGTCTGAATAATCTCTGCCGCCCCTGCATAAGCATTATTCCCTATCACAACATTGGTGCCGTTGGTAAGGATTAGTACTTGTGAGGCTTTCCCTGACAGGATATTATCATTTAAATGAGGGGGGATATAAAGTCCCATATAAGCCTTTTCTTGATCTATATCATTTTGCAGTTCCTCTCTGCTAGACGCATAATGACTGATATTAAAGCGTTCACTCTGATCAAAATACTGAATGATATTTCGGCTTAACTCCGTCTGATCTTCATCTAATACAGTGATTGAAACATCATCCACGTAGTGATGATAATAGGCTCCTGCAAACCATATTGTTAAAAACGGGATCCCTACAAAAAGTAAAATAAGCAGTCCTGCTTTTTTTGAAGTAAATTTCATTTCTTCCAGGATACTTTTAAAGAGTAAGTTCATGTTTTGCCCCCTTCTTTATAAGAATCTCTGAGCTTATCAAGTATCTTATCATTGTAAAACTCACCATGCTGATTGTAAAAACTATTAGAAAACAGATGTCTGCTCCTGCATTTTGCAAACTTCCTTTCAAAAATAAGTTTCTTATATTATCTCCATAATGGTAAAAAGGTATCAAATAGGCTGTTTTTTGATAAAAGGGCACCATAGATATTAAAGGCCATGTATACCCTGCCATGACTGAGTTAGGAATCAATAAAAGTCCCACTATGACAATAGCCACCACCCTGTTTGGCACCCATGCCGAGACAGCCACTGATAAAGCTGCTACAGCCAAGGCCACAAGTATACTTAATATAATGGCCATACCAAGAGAACCTCTAAAAGGGATCTTGAATCCATAGATTTGAACCAGTATATTGGTGACTAACGCCATACTTCCAAGGCCCGCATAAAAAATGGTTTTCCCTAGTATATACCCCAAGATGTTTCTTTTTTTATCCTTGATTTTCCTAGACTTGATACACAAAACAGCTGTAAGTCCAATGCCTGTTTGACAGATAATGGTACCATACCCTGGCGTCATAAAATAACTAAAATTTTTAGCCGGATTATATAAAGCCCTTGTTTCAAAACTTATTGGCATTGCCGTATGATAAGCTTCTTCTTCATTCATATTAAGTCTTGCTTCCAGCTGTTTAATAGATGCGCCTGTTCTTAGGGTTAATAAAATTTCACTGGCCTTGGCTTTGGCAACACTTGTAATACTCATATGGCTGCCATCGTAAAGCATAAGTACAGTGGGAGACCTAAGACTCACCACATCCTGTGAGAAGTTTTTAGGTATGACTATTCCCGCTTTTATCTGGCTGGTATCTAAGAGTTGCTGTAATGCCTGCTGGCTCTCCACATAATATTTGAGGTCAAAGCTTTCATTGTCTGCAAAATACTGTGCAATTTGTCTGCTGAGCTGAGAACCATCCTGATCCACCACGGCAATAGGAATACGACTTATTACCCCGTTTGAAAGCTCCCAACCCACTATCAGATTGATCAAAATGGGCATAACCAGCGCTATGATTAAGATCATTCGATCTGTTTTAAGCTTCTTTAGTTCTTCACTGATGCTTTCATACACTTTTATCACTACCTTTCCAGCCGTTACCCCAATTAGTTTTTGTTCTCAAATTGAATGAAAGCACTCATGCCTGGTCTTAGTATTTCTTCATTGTTATCCAGCTTTATCTTTACTCCAAAAGATACAATATCAAAGTTTCCGTTATCATTAGTGGCTCTTTTTACCGCAAAGCTTGGTTGCTTATTAATAGTCTTAACTTCCCCTGTGAATAACTTGTCTGGGTAGGAGGGCACCTTGACCTTAACCTTCTGCCCTTCTGTTATTTGTCCCAAATCTATTTCTTTGACATTCATTGCCGTCCAGGCACCTTGTAAGTTGCTTACGATAGCTATTTGTGTACCTGTAGAAACCAGTTCTCCCTCTTCTGAGTTAATAGCAGTGACAGTGCCGTCCATTGGTGCTTTTATAACGACACTGTCCAAGTAGGCTTCTACTTCTTCCAGGGCACCTTTAGCTTGTGCCACTAGACCCTCTCTGGCTTCGATACCAGCTTGTGTCTGATATAGGAGAGCATTGGAGGACTGCACTCCAGCCATAGCCTGTGTCAGCTGTGCCTGTGCTGCCTGCACTCCCGCCTCTGCCTGTATGATCCTAGCTTCACTGGCTTCGACCCCCGCCTGCGCTGCTTCACTCATAGCAGTTGCTGCCTTTTTATCTTCTATTCTGGCACCTTCTTTGGCCATACTTAAAGTTTGCTCTGATAAATCTAACTGTGCTTTGACTTCATCTAATTTTTGCTTAGACACTGCACCCTTTTCTGCAAGGAGTGCCACCCTTTCATAAGAAGTCTTCATCACGTTATATGCCACCTCTGCCTGGGCTATTTCTTGATCTCTTGCCCCTTTATCCGCTTTTTCCTTGACCGCCGCTGAGGCTTCTTGCTGCTTTTGCGAGGCTTTTACCCCTGCCTTTGCTTCACTAGCCTTTCCCTCTGCCGCCTTTACCCCAGCTTCTGCTTGTTTAACAAGGCCACTAGAGGCTTCTACTCCAGCTTTGGCCTGCTCATATTGCTCTTTAGCAGCTTTCAGTGCTGCTTCCGCCTGTGCTACAGCTGCCTGAGCCTGAACTTTTTTAGCTTGCAGCTCTTCACTAGATATCTCAACTAGTTTATCTCCTGTTTTGACTTCCTGACCTTCTTCAACATATAGTTTAATAATCCTGCCAGGTACTTTGGCATTGACATTAACTTCTTTAGCTTCTATAGTCCCCTGCCCTACAAGCCCTTGTCTTTCATCAAAGAAATCACTTACTTTTGTCAGTTGCTTTTGATCTTTAAGAGTGAGTTTGGCAATAGACATGATGATCACAATGAGTAGGAGTAGGATTGGCAGCACTACATAGTAGGTTTTTTTCTGTTTGGCTACTTTGCTTAGCTCATCTTTATTTAAAAGCTTTTTTAGACTCTCTTTATGTAATAAATGTTTTAATTGATTTTTCATTTTTTTGCTCCTTTATTTGTAAGGCAATACGCCTATATCATTTAAATATTTAGCTTTTGCAAGGTTAAGACCATTGTTCGCTTCAATAACCTTTGTTTCAATAGATGAAAGATTTTCCTCTGCCGCTATGACTTCCACCATTGTACCTGATAAGTCTTGAAGATTTAAGTTTTTAAGAAGTGCATTGTCAGCTCCAAAACCTACCTCATATTTTAGTTTTGCTATTTCAACTGTTTCCTCTGCATTTTCCTGCAGCTGTTTGGTCGACTCTGCTACTTTTTCCATCGCTATAACGGTCTCATAGGACATCCGTATACTGCTTTCAACCTGTAATTGAGTGTCTTTTAAGGCTAGGTCAGCCTTTTCAATCAATAAGTCAGCCTCTTTGTATTCATTGTCACTACTTTTATAATAAGACCGATTGACAGCTGTCTTTAAATCCTTATAAAGCTCCACCTGTGCATTAGCTTTTTTTATTTCAAGCCTTGTTCTAAGACCACTGTTGATGCCTTGTGTTAGATTGAAAGGCAGCTTTATACTTTCTGACTCTTCTGTGAGTTTTAGCTTTGTATCAAGTGGAATATTCAGGTTCTTCTTGAGATTGATCATGGCATTATTGCAGTCTTTGACTTGAAGTTCATAAGTCATTACAGCGCCATCATAATAGAGTTTTGCTAGGTTTCTGTCATCTTTTGATTTGGCTCCTACTTGGTAAGCAAAGTCAGCATATTCATATTGCAGCTTTCCTCTTTCCATCGCTTTATCTTTTGCCTCTAAAAGCTTATTGTGCCTCTGGGCTTCATAATAGCTGTTTTGTATTTGTAAAGCAATTTGGTTTTTATAGATATTTACAGAATAACTGGTGACCCTATCCTGTATGTCTGCCATTTCAGCAACTAAGTCAGCCAGTGGTGCAGGCTCTAAAGATGAGATCGTCGAAGTTGAAAGTTTACTCGCAACGCTGGTCATGGCGAACTGCAGTGCCAAATCATATTTGGTTTTACTTGAAAGATACTCCTGCGTCCCTTCATCCAGGTCTTCTAACGCCCCGTTGATGCGCGCTCTATTCTCATCAAGCTGCGCTTGTACCGCTGCTATTATATTGGCATCTGTCAGTGGGCTTCCCTTTGGTATGGTTAAAACAACTTCTCCTGTGCTTGGATTTTTCACAGGTATATCCATAGGTGCTATGCCATTATCGAGAGCTGCCTGGGCCGAATCCAGCTGATCCATTGAACTGTAGATTTCCGTTCTTCCACTACTTAAATCACTGGCTGCATTGGACAGTTCATTTTGAGCATTATAAATATCATTTTTACTTTCCATAGCATTTTTACTGACAAGAGCTGCTATATCAGCTTGGTTTTTCACCTGCTCCATTGTAAGACTGTTGGTGATCCCCTTCTCTACAGCCTCCTCTATCGACAAGGTTAATTCCTCTTGCTGTACTTCTTCACTACTCCCGTAGACTGGGAAGCTCATTATAAACATTAGTATCAGCATGACACTTATTATTTTTTTCTTCATCCTTATGTCTCTCCTTCCTAACTCAAAAATCACGATAAAAATATTGACTAATAGTCATTTATTGTTATACACCAAAAATGACTATTAGTCAATATTTTTTTAGAAATTTTATCCAACAAAAAAAGTGTCGACATTATTTCGTCGACACCTTTGATTTGCATGCTGTTTTGTATTGATTAAATGGATTGGGTAAAAATTACATCATACCCATGCCACCCATGCCGCCCATTCCTCCTGCTGGCATAGCTGGTTCATTTGATTTAATATCTGCTACAATACACTCTGTTGTTAAGAATGTAGCGGCTACTGATGTAGCATTTTGAAGTGCGCTTCTTACCACTTTAGTTGGATCGATAATACCGCCTTCAATCATATCCACATATTCTTCTGTAAGGGCATTAAAACCTACTCCTTTTTGAAGTTCTTTCACATTGTTAATGATTACAGCTGGCTCAAGGCCTGCGTTTTGTACGATTTGACGAAGTGGAGATTCAAGTGCTTTTAAGATAATACGTACACCTGTTTTTTCATCTCCTGATTTTTCTGCAAGAAGTTTTTCTACTTCTTTGATAATATGGATATAGCTGCTTCCGCCTCCTGCAATAATACCTTCTTCTACTGCTGCGCGAGTCGCTGCAAGAGCATCTTCAATACGAAGTTTTCTTTCTTTCATTTCAGTTTCTGTTGCCGCACCCACTTTAATAACAGCTACGCCGCCTGCAAGTTTTGCAAGTCTTTCCTGAAGTTTTTCTCTATCGAAATCTGAGGTTGTTTCTTCGATTTGACGACGGATAAGAGCAATTCTGCCTTTGATATCTTCTTTATTTCCAGCACCATCTATAATTACTGTGTTTTCTTTATTTACCTTGATACTTGCTGCACGGCCTAAGTGTTCTACCGTTGTTTCTTTAAGGTCTAAGCCTACTTCTTCTGATATAACTGTTCCGCCTGTAAGCGTTGCAATATCCTGAAGCATTTCTTTTCTTCTGTCACCAAAACCTGGTGCTTTAACTGCAACACAGTTAAAGGTACCGCGTAATTTATTAACAACTAATGTAGATAATGCTTCTCCTTCTACATCTTCTGCAATAATCAGAAGACGTGCACCTGTCTGAACGATTTGCTCTAATACTGGCAGGATATCTTGGATATTAGCAATCTTTTTATCTGTAATTAAGATGTATGGATTTTCCATAACAGCTTCCATTTTTTCTGTATCAGTTACCATGTAAGCTGATAAGTAACCACGATCAAACTGCATACCCTCTACTACATCCAACTCTGTAATCATTGTTTTTGATTCTTCTACTGTGATAACCCCATCATTTGATACTTTTTCCATAGCATCGGCAATAAGATTACCTACTTCATCATCACCTGCTGAAATAGCTGCTACTCTAGCAATGTGGTTTTTGCTGTCTACTGGTTTACTCATAGCTTTAATTTCATTAACTGCTACAAGAGTAGCCGCCTGCATACCACGACGAATAATAATTGGATTTGCCCCTGCTGCAACATTTTTAAGACCTTCTGTAATCATAGCCTGAGCAAGTACGGTTGCTGTTGTTGTACCATCTCCTGCTACATCATTGGTTTTTGTTGCAACTTCTTTTACAAGTTGTGCCCCGATATTTTCAAATGGGTCCTCAAGCTCTATTTCTTTTGCTATAGATACACCATCGTTTGTAATAAGAGGTATACCATATGATTTATCTAATACAACGTTACGGCCTTTTGGCCCTAAAGTTACTTTTACTGCATCTGCTAATTGATCTACACCTGACTGAAGTGATTTTCTTGCTTCTAATCCAAATCGAATCTGTTTTGCCATCTTTGTATTTCCTCCCTATAATTATTCTACTATTGCTAAAATATCGCCTTGTTTAACGATAACATATTCTTCTTTATCTACTGTAACATCAGTGCCTGCATATTTAGAGTAAATCACTTTATCTCCAACTTTTACCTGCATTTCTACTTTTTCTCCGTCTACTATCCCGCCAGGACCTACTGCTACTACAATGGCTTCTTGTGGTTTTTCTTTTGCAGTACCTGTTAAAATAATCCCTGATTTTGTTTTTTCTTCTGCCTCCAGATGTTTAATAACAACTCTGTCAGCTAATGGTTTTAAGTTCATTAAGAAAGACCTCCTTTTATATGTTTATCACTATTATTTTCTGTTTTGTTAGCACTCGCTCGAATAGAGTGCTAATCACATTTATAATATTATGGTATTATTTACTTTTATGCAAATGTAATTTTTTACTATTTTGATATTTTTTAATCATTTTTCATTGAATTTCTTTAATTCTCTTTGATTTTTATCGTTTTTCTTTTGTTTTTACTTTTTACCCTCAAAAAACCTTAAAAATAGCTTGTTGACTATTTGAAAAGTTGGTTTTCACGGCCATAAAAAAATAAGTATTGCTGTGCATACCCAGAAAGCTCTCCGAAGTATTGTTTCGAGAAATCCTGTATAACCTTTAGGCTCGTTTCTTTCCCTTTAAAGTATATCCCTTCTATAACTCTTTTAATCCATACATCAGTGGGAAAAACTTCTGATTTTGAATAAGCAAATAACAAGATACAATCTGCTATTTTGGGGCCTACCCCTTTTATACCCATTAGTTTATTTTTTGCCTCTTCTGCAGTGCAAATATAGAGGTCATTTAAGATGACTTCTTCATTTAAAACCTTTTGGCATGCATCCATAATATAAGGTGCCCTAAACCCTACCTTACAATCTCTTAATGCTTCTTCTGATGCTCTAGCCAGCTGCTTGGCCGTCGGAAAAGTATAATACATTTTGTCCTGCTCTTCATAGCCATCAATAAGGTCTCCAAATTGCTGTGATAAGTTTTTGATACATTGTTTAATCTGAGGGATGGCCTTGTTCTGAGAAATAATAAAGGATATAAGCATTTCCCAAGGGTCCTGTCTAAGGATGCGAATTCCTTCACCAAATGCTATAGCCTTCGCCATATACTCATCTTTTTGCGAAAGCACTTGCACAATATGCTTATATTCCGTGTCAAGATCTAAGTAAGAACTCCATATTTCATCAAATTCACTTACGGTTGTATTATGAATCAATATACTGTCACTGTCTTGCTGCTGTATGATTTTTATAAGTTTTTGTTTGGCATTTAATAAATAACTACTGTCTGAAATTTTTTCAAATCTAAAAACTTGTCCACTTTCTAGGATTTGTCCTATATTAAAATACTTCAAGTTCTCCAGCATTACAACATTCTTCATGTTTACACGCCCTTTACTTTTCATTCTTTAGCTATTATTTCCATTATACTCATTAATACCCCTATTTGTGCAGTCTTATTCTCAAATAACTTATAAAAAGCTCCATTAACTTTTTATTGTGTTTTATTTATATGTTATACTGTTATCAAACTACTTACTAAGGAGATCTTTATGAAAGATACGATTTATACCATTCCTTTAACAGATGCATTTAAAGCTGAGGATGAATGTCCCTTCTGTTTTATAAAACGCAAACTTGAGCAAGACGCTATCTCCTTTATACTAGGCTCAGCTTATATGGAAGAAGATATTAGAGAAGTAACAGATCAGATAGGTTTTTGTGCAGAACATTATAAAAAGATGTATGACTATGGTAACCGTCTAGGGCTAGCTCTTATGCTTCATACTCATTATACCAAATTGCAGCAAGAACTGTGTCAAAAACTAGAACATTTTTGTCCAGAAACCCAAGGTCTAATGACCAAACTCAAAAAACTAACAGGTACTGCTGCTCCTTCCTCAAATCCTATGAGTTCTTGGATTAAAGAAAAACATGAGGCTTGTTATATCTGTGATGCTATGGATAAAAATTTCTCTAGATATATGGATACCTTTTTTTATCTCATGTCTCATAATGACGACTTTAAACCATTATTTCTGAACTGTAAGGGCTTTTGCTTGCCTCATTTTGGAGAAGTCCTTTCTTTGTCGGAAAACAAACTTTCTGACAAACAAAAAGAGACTTTTTATCCAATTTTGTTTGATAAGATGCAAAGTCATTTTAAAAGACTGGATGAAGACATTGCCTGGTTTATCGATAAATATGATTATAAGAACACCCACGCCGACTGGAAAACTTCTAAGGATGCCATTCCGAGGGGCATTCAAAAACTAGCTGGCATTTATGTTCAGGATACTTCTTTTAAAGAAAAATAAAGGCATACTAGAAATAAAACATCTTTATACCGATAGCAATAATAGCACTGTCTGCAAAGATGTGTATCAGCCAGGAATTGATAATACTACTGGTTCTGGTGTTGATCACATTAAAAATAATACCTCCAATAAACAATCCCAATAAAGCTAACACTATAATACCCGGACTAAACCAAGTATTAAAAATGGCTACGTGATAAACTGCAAATAAAAGTGAAGAAAAGAGATAGGCTAACTTCTTATGACCAGCCTTATAAAGTGTTAAAAAAATAAACCCTCTAAAGAAATACTCCTCTAAAAAGGAGTTTCCAAAAGTAATATACAGGGCTACAAAAGGGAAATTTAAAGGTGTTACATTTGATTTCAGCATCAGCTGATCTGCAACATGTTCTAAATTGATAAAGTTTTTAGTGGTCATATAAGC
>JAQSYC010000049.1 GCA_029256345.1 Clostridia bacterium
TTAAAAGAACTCAAACTCTGCAGGCTGTCTATATTTTTAAGATATAACGCCTCCTCAAGAAGAACACCCTCTTCACAGCTTATGTGTTCCTCTTGGAGCAAATGCTTTATTTCCTCTTTTGTTGTATGCAGTGGGTTGATCCGTATACATACTTTGGCTCTTTTATTAAGTGCGGCAGCTATTTGCTCTGTTATTTCAGCTGAATACATCAAAAGCCACTCACTGATAATCCACTTTGGTATAGCGTACGTCACACTTAAATAGTGCTCAAGTTCTTTTTCTTTATCGGGGTACTGTATGGACTCCTTATTGCGGTCAATGGTCCTTAAGACCCCATTGACAAACCCAGATAAGTTAGCAAATTTTCTTTTTTTAACGATTTTTACAGCTTCATTAATAGCCGCTGATACAGGGATTTTATCTAAATACATCATCTGATAGGCCCCCATCCTAAGAATATTTCTTATGAACGGCTTCATCTTACTCACAGGGGTTTTAGAAAAGCTGTCTATGATGTAATCTAGCTTCAGCTGATACTTTAGGGTGCCATACACCACTTCCGTGATAAAGGGTTTGTCTTTGCTGTCCGTATCTTTTAACGCCTCTTTAAGTGCCAGCTGCGCATAGCTTTTATCCTTTTCTATAGCCATCAGTAAATCAATTATTTGTTCCCGTGCATTTTTATTATTCATAACTTATCCTCTCTTGATTTTGCTTTATTTTTTATCAATAAGACATAACAGAAAAGACGCTCGATAAGCGCCTTTTAGTCATTCCTTCTATTACTCATTAAAATCAGTCTTAACAGTGATAAAACAGATACCATGGCAGCCGCAACATAGGTAAGCGCCGCTGCGTTGAGCACCTTTTTGGCCCCTTCTAATTCTTGAGGTCCCAATATACCACTGGTTTCCAAACTGGCTAACGCTCTTTTTGATGCATCAAATTCTACTGGAAGTGTCACCAGTGCAAACAGCGTTGTAAAGGCAAAAAAGATAATACCTATCTGTAAAAACACGGGTATGGTACTAATGAACCCTAAGACAACAAGCGGCATGGAGAGTCTGCTAGCAAAGCTGGTTACCGGATAAATCTTGTGCCTCAATCTCAAAAAGGCATAGTCATTTGCATCCTGAATCGCGTGCCCCACTTCATGAGCTGCTACCCCAAGGGCTGAAATGGAATTAGCACCATAAACAGTTTGCGAAAGTGCCAGTTCTTTTTTAATTGGATCATAAAAATCTGTCATAGAGCCTCTTATGGGCTTAATCGGAATATTAATATTATTCATCATCAAAATACGTCTTGCCGCTTCTTCACCACTATAGCCTGATAATGTTCTTAGTTTCGCGTACTTATTAAAGGTATTTTGCACCTTCATACTTGAATACAAAGATATCGCCACAACAACAATGCCTATCAGCAAAAAGATTCCATCGTAACCACCATACAACAAGTAACCCATATTAATCACTCCTCAATGATTATATTCCAAACATAATGCCTTGATCAATGACATTTCCTTTAATATATTCTGATACTGGCATACGTTTTTTATTTGGCATTTGTATCTCTTCTATGACAAGACACCCCTGACCAGTCTGTACACAAATCCCTTTTTTATCCACTGCAAGGATTGTCCCAGGTGCTTCTTTGGACGTATCATCCATAGGTTTTGCCTGCCATATTTTTACAATTTCTCCTTTATAATACGTATACCCAGCCGGCCATGGATTCAAGCCTCTTATTAAAGCATCCAGCGCTTTACTGGATTGATTCCAGTTCAATTCGCCTAGAGACTTATGAATCATCGGTGCGTAGGTGCTCTCATCGTCATTTTGTTTTTGTCTCGCCTGTCCGCCCGCCTCTATCATTGGCAAGGCTTCTTTGAGTGCCTCAGCCCCTATCCACTTCATCTTATCATGAAGCGTTCCATAAGTATCTTGTTTTGAGATAGGCATTTCTTTTTTAAGGAGCATATCTCCCGTATCCATTGCCTCATCCATATACATAATGGTAACGCCGGTTGTCTCATCTCCGTTAATCACGGACCATTGAATAGGTGCTGCTCCTCTATATTTAGGGAGCAGCGAACCATGAATATTAATGCAGCCATACCTTGGAATATCCAGTATTGTTTTAGGAAGTATCTGACCAAATGCTACAACCACTATAACATCAGGATTTAAAGATTGTATGTGTTTATAAAATGTTTCATCTCCTTTTATCCTGGCTGGCTGCAGAACAGGAATATCATGCTTTAAAGCCGCTTCCTTAACAGGAGGCATCATTTCCTTTTTCCCTCTGCCCTTTGGCTTATCTGGCTGCGTAACTACCGCACAGACAGAGTGATTTTCTTTTATAAGCATTTCCAGTGTCGGAACAGCAAATTCTGGTGTTCCCATAAATACAATATTCATAGTTTCCTCCTATTTTTATCTATCTGCAGCATCAATGAGGTCTCCTTCAACAAAATCCACAAACAATTTACCTTCGAGGTGATCATACTCATGAAGCATGGCTCTTGCCATAAGCTCTTCACCTTCTATTTCAAATGTGTTGCCATTTCTGTCTTGTGCCTTCATCTTTACATAATTAGGTCTTCTTACATTGCCATATTTCTTAGGTACGCTTAGGCACCCCTCTTCTCCAAACTGCTCACCTTCGACCTCTAAAATCTCTGGATTGATAAACTCTACAAGACCATCCCCTACATCGATCGTAAATATTCTTCTAAGGATGCCAATCTGCGGCGCTGCAAGGCCAAGACCATCTGCCATATACATGGTCTCCTTCATGTCCTCCAAAAGTGCCCACAAATTTTCATCAAATTTCTTAACTGGTTTTGAAACTTTTCTTAAGAGTTCTTCTTTCTCTGTTCTGATTGTTCTGATTCCCATTATATCCTCCTTATTTACATCATGCTCAGCGGATCCATATCCCACTGTATTTTTATGTTGCTGGTGTTAAACATAGTCTTGAATTTTTGAAGACAGTATTTACCGTATATGAGGAGTTTTTCTCTGTCTTCTGAAAGAATGATAATCCGCCATCTGTATTCATCAATAAGTTTTCCAATCACCGCAGTACTTGGTCCTATGACACGAAATGCCGCCTTACCCTTTTTACTATAGTGACGATAATACTGTGCTGCATGCTGGATCGCACGAATCACTTCTTCTTCATTTTTGCCTGTAATAAGCACTGTGAAAATGTGTGTAAAAGGCGGATAGCCCATAAGCTGTCTATTTTTTATCTCCTGATCATAAAAAAGTTTGCTTTGGTTATTTTTTATCTTTTCTATCACAATATGGTCTGGGCTATACGTCTGTATAATTACCTTGCCCTTTGCACTTCCCCTGCCCGCCCTCCCCATTGCCTGGGTAATGAGCTGAAAGGTTTTTTCATTGCTTCTAAAATCCTGCATATAAAGAGACATATCCGCTGAAATAATGCCTACCAGCGTCACATCTTTAAAATCATGGCCTTTAGCAATCATTTGAGTTCCTATTAAGAGGTTGGTTTCTCTTTTTTCAAAGGCCTCTAGTATTTTGCTGTGCCCCTCTTTACCTGTTGTTGTATCGAGGTCCATCCTGCCGATACCGTACTCAGAAAAATGCTCTCTCAGATATTGCTCCACCTTTTCTGTGCCGCTGCCAAAAAAACGAATGTGTTTTGAACCGCAAGCAGGACATGTTTCAGGAACAGGTTCTGTTTTACCGCAGTGGTGACACTCTAACTGACGGCTGGATAAATGATAGGTCATCGAGACGTCGCAATGATTACATTTGATAACATGACCACAGCTTCTGCAATTTATAAAAGTTGAATGCCCTCTTCGATTAATAAGCAGCATAACCTGCTTTCCTTTTGTTAGGGTTTCACCAATAGCTTCAAATAATACCCTACTAATCACCTGATTATTTCCGGTTTTTAGTTCTAGACGCATATCTGCAATGACGACTTCTGGAAGCTCTGCCTCTCCTATCCGCTGCGTAAGGGTAAGTTTTTCATACTCCCCATCGAGACATTTTTGATAGGTCTCCATACTGGGCGTAGCTGAGGCCAAAAGTACAATCCCCTGTTCTCTTTGCATTCTCATCTGCGCCATATCCACCGCGTGGTATTTGGGTGCATTTTCTGACTTGTATGTGCTTTCATGCTCCTCATCTACTATGATAAGCCTAAGATTTTCAAATGGCATAAAAACAGCACTCCGTGGCCCTATTATCACAGCGACATCTCCCATTTGAGCCCGCATATAAAGTCTCTGCCTTTCCTTTGGTGTCATACGACTATGGGTCAGTGCGACGCGGTTGCCAAACCGCTCCTCAAATCTTTGCAGCGTTTGCCTCGTCAATGCGATCTCTGGAACAAGAACGATGGCACAGCCACCTTTTTCTATTACCTCTTGAATAGCATAAAGAAAAATTTCTGTCTTCCCGCTGCCCGTAACCCCATCAAGAAACATCGTTTGATATGACCGGGCCTGAAGGGCATTTATTATTTTATCTTTTGCAACAAGCTGCTCTTTTGTAAGCACTTTAAAAGCTTGATGGTTAATCGGATCTGGCGACTGTTTGATTTCTTGTTTTAAAAGCTGAATCATTTCGTTTTGTCTAAGGGTTTTAACTGAAGACATGCTCCAGTCTTGAAAGGTTTGTGCTGCTTTGACTAAGACCTTTTTATGGATCAACAGATAGTCTAAAATTTCTTTTTGTTTAGAAAAAGATTTTTTATGGCTGTTTTGATGGATATAGCTTTGCACTTTGTCTGTATCTCTGTTAAGCACCATATATTCCTGTGTCTCAAGACGCGTTTCAAAAGGTTTTGAAGTAAGTCCCGATGGCACAATCGCATCAATACTGGCCGCAAAACTTGTGCCATAATAGGCCACCATAAATTTTGCCATATCCAGTTGGTTTTTGGACATCAACGGCCGCTCATCAACTCTGTCATAAATCGCCTTTACCTCATAGTCAGTATGCTCTATTTCATCCAGAATACCAATAACATAACCAATTTGCAGCGCATTGTACCTCCCAAAAGGCACCTTAACTCTATGGCCTATTTGAATCTTATCCATCAACAACGGTTTGATCTCATAGGTGAAAATTCTATCAATTTCAGTTGTTGTAGCGAAGTTAATAATGACCTCTGCATACTTAGGCATAAGTATTCCCCATTTTTATCAAAGTTTATTTTATGATTGATTAAAGATAAGACATAAAGGCCAGCCTTTATGTCTTATCTTTAATCAGTAAGTCTCTCCTTAGATATCATCCTCTACGTGGTATTCACTCATGATAATCTTGCCTGTATAAATCTCATCTACTGCAATAGAGATAGGTTTTTTTGTCTTTAGCTTTTCGCTTAGTTCGTGAGCTTGTTTAAGTGAAACTGGACTAACTATTTTTTCTCCTGTTTTATCCGATTCCTTAGTGATGGCTGCCTGCTCATTAACAATGTCTATGATTTGTCTTGCTCTTCGGGCTGCTGCAATAACGATGGAATAACGGCTTGTAAGCTTTGAAGTCCCCTCATCATTTAATTTTTTCATAAGCTGGGTATAAGATGGCTGTAACATTTAAATTCCTCCTTGGTTATTAACTAAAGTTGATATAGCTTCTTGAAATCTATGACTTTTAAGTTTTTCTATGCGCACAATCTCTTGTATATATTTTGCTGCCTGCTCTATATTATCATTAATAATAATATAATCATACTCCTTATATAAAGAAAGTTCTTCTTTTGCTCTTTCTAACCTTTTTTGAATCACTTCCTTTGTTTCTGTATTTCTTCCTACAAGCCTTTTTTCAAGCTCTTTCAATGTAGGTGGAACCACAAAAATAAAAATGGCATCTGGATAAATTGCTTTAATCTGCTTAGCACCCTGTACTTCTATTTCCAGTATAATATCTTTGCCTGCCCTAACACACTCTTCAATAAAAACTTTGGGTGTGCCATAATAGTTTTCGCAAAACGCAGCATACTCTAGCAGCTCACCTTCCACTATCATTTTTTCAAATGCTTCCCTTGACTTAAAAAAATAGTGTACACCATTTTTTTCCCCTTCTCTAGGGGCACGGGTCGTAGCAGATACTGAAAGCTTAAAGTTTTCACTTTTTATAAGTTCTTTTACAATGGTGCCCTTTCCCGAACCTGATGGTCCAGATATAACAAGTTTTAATCCTTCTTTTAGCATGACAATCTCCTTAAACGTCTTTTAAAATCATTCTTTAGAAACAATGAGTCTGCTGGCCATCGTATCAGGCTGCAGTGCTGACAGAATCACCTGATTACTGTCTGTAATAATAACACCTCTTGTTTTTCTTCCTTGGGTCGCATCAATAAGACTTGACTTTTCTTTTGCTTCAGCAATCAACCTCTTGATAGGTGCTGACTCCGCCGCTACAATGGCTACGATGCGGTCTGATGAAACAATATTGCCATACCCTATATTTATAAAATTACTCATGCTCTACACCTACTCAATATTTTGAACTTGCTCTCTTATTTTTTCAATCTCAGTTTTGAGTTCTACTGCATATTTTGTAATATCGTAGTCATTGGCTTTAGACCCTATAGTATTGGCCTCCCGATTCATCTCCTGCATCAAAAAATCCAGCTTTCGTCCTGCCACACTGCCTTCTTCTAGAATACTTATAAGCTGCTGAATATGGCTTTTTAATCGAATAATTTCTTCGTCAATAGCACATTTATCCGCAAAGATAGCTACCTCTGCTGCCAATCGATTGGGCTCTACAGCTATATTCTCAAGGATCAGTGCTATCCTTGCTTCAAGTTTCTTTTTGTATTCTTCAACGACCAGGTGACTTCTTTGACTGATGCCTTCTAGAATCTTATGAAGTGTCTGAGTTTTTTTAAGAATATCTTGTTTGAGGGCTTCCCCTTCTTTTAAACGCATCGCTGTCAAATCATCAAGCGCTGCCCCCAGTGCCGTAGCAAGGGTTGCCATAACAGCTTTTGTATCTCCGGATTTTTTCTGAATGGTAATAATCTCATTAAGTCCCATGAGATGAGATAACTTCATATCATTTTCTATCCCAAACATCTCACTTATTTTATTAAAACCTTCTCTATAACTCTTACATAAATGATCATTTATAATAATTTCTAAATCTTCTTCTGCTGTACTATGATAATAAATACTCACATCCAGCTTGCCTCTGGCTATTTTTTGTTTAATAGCTGACCGCACCTCATCCTCTAAATGAATAAGTGTTCTGGGCATCCTAATATTAAGGTCTGAATATCTATGATTAATGGCGCTGATCTCTACTGTAACTTTTCGCTGATTTTCTTCTATCTCACATCTTCCATAACCTGTCATGCTGCAAATCATACTTTACCTACTCCCTATCTATACTGCTTCATATTCAATTCATACAAATCAATTGTAATATATTATAGCATAGATTACTTTTATTTTCAAAAAAATTATGCTATACTCCTTCATATATATTAAGGAGGGACATACACTATGGCTTTAGACGGAATTGTACTTGCAAATATTGTCCACGAGCTTGGTACATCGCTTATCAATGGACGTATTGATAAAATTTATCAAATAGAAAAAGAGGATATTCTCTTATCTGTCAGAAACAACAGCACTTCTTACAAATTGCTCTTAACAGCTAACAGCAACTATCCTAGACTTCATCTTTCAACCCTTGCCAAAAATCCTTCTCTTGAACCCCCAATGTTTTGTATGATGCTCAGAAAACATATTAATGGGGGGCGCATCTTAAGGATTGAACAGCCTCATTTTGAAAGAATTGTTAAAATAGATATTGAAGCCACCAATGAACTGGGGGATAAAGAAGTCAAAACCCTTATCATTGAAATCATGGGCAGACACAGTAACATTATGCTTGTCAAAGAAGATGGGACGATACTTGACAGTATCAAGCATATTTCTGCAGATAAAAGCAGTGTCCGAGAAGTCCTTCCCGGCAGGACCTATAAGTTTCCCCCAAGTCAGGATAAGCTAAGTCCACTCCTCACTGACAAAGAAGTTTTTTTAGAGGCCGTAGGTTCTAAAAGTATGCCGCTTTATAAATGTCTTTATATGTCTTACAGTGGACTCAGTCCTGCTGTATCACAGGAAATCTGCCTAAAAGCCCAAATAGATGCCGAACTTATAGGCAGCAGCTGTAATACCGAGACACTTACAAGGCTGTACGACGCCTTTGCATCCACGTTATTACTGGTTAAAAACGTTGCTTTTGCCCCTGTCCTCTATTTGGATAATGCCCAGCTTCCTGTGGATTTCTATAGTATGAAGCTTCATCTCTATGATTTATACCATCAAAAAGATTTTTCATCCGTCAGTGAACTTGTTGAAAATTTTTACTTTGAAAAGAGCACCCGTTTTAATGTGGCTCAAAAAACCTCTGACATCAAGAAACTGCTCCATACTTTTATCGACCGCGCTGTACGCAAAAAGTCTATTCAAGAGAAAGCTCTCTCAGAAGCTGAAAATAAGGATTTGTACAAAATCTACGGCGAGCTCATTACCTCGTACTCTCATCAGGTAGTCTCCGGCTCTAAAACTTTTTTGACTATGAACTACTATGAAGAGCCTTATAGTGAGATAATCATTCCCTTAAATGAAAATTTAAATGCTATAGAAAATGCACAGCATTATTTCAAACTGTACAGCAAAGCCAAACGTACAGAAGTAGCTGCCAAAGCGCAGCTACTTCTGATTGAAGAAGACCTTACCTATCTGCACTCGGTCCTTTTGTCTCTTGATTTACTGGAAAACAAAGAAGATATTGCTGAGCTAAGAGCAGAGCTTGTAGCTATGGGTTATCTTAAAAAGCGTAAAGGAATGACTAAAAAACGTCTTGCAAAAAAAGCGATGCCTTTTTTACATTTTAAAGCTACCGCTGGACATGCTATTTATGTAGGAAAAAATAACTATCAAAATGATGAACTGACTATGAAATTTGCCAAAAGCAATGACCTGTGGCTGCATATTAAGGATGGTCCTGGTTCCCACGTCATTGTAAAACTTGAACATGGCCAAGAGGTCGATGATGCGACACTTTTAGAAGCTGCTACTTTAGCTGCCTACTATAGCAGCGGCAAGTTATCCAGCAATGTTCCGATTGATTATACCTTCAAAAAAAATGTTAAAAAAGTACCTAATGCCAAACCAGGTATGGTGATTTATACCCATTTCAAAACGATTTACGTTACCCCCGTTGAATCTGAGGTCAAAAAATTATTCATCTAACTGAATACATTGATTTATTTGCTCTGTCATGGTAAAGTGAATATAATCCATATAATAGGGCCTATTATAAAAAAGGAAGGTGATTAAATTGAATACCCAT
>JAQSYC010000050.1 GCA_029256345.1 Clostridia bacterium
TTGAGTGGCTACCCACCAATCTAAAACGTATCTTCCAGGCTCATTAAAAGTAATGACTCCTGTTACCGCATTGTAGCTAATATTTCCTGCTGAGTATACAATATTGTCAAAAACAACTGCCCCTCCCGAGGGTATCGTCCCTGCAGCCAAACGCTCTACTTGTAACGCTATGTTACTCATTTTATTCCCCCTTTCTATGTTCTAACTTAAATTTTGCATATAGATTATCCTATTTAAATGTTAAAATATTTATAACTTTTAATTTTAAAATAATGTGTAGTACAAGTTTATCTTTTGTACCTTAAGTAGCTTTTCATACGGGGGCTTTCAATAGTTTTGTAAGGTTAAGTGTTAATCTTCTTTATAATGCAACTTCTGTTATAACTATATTAGCCTGAACAGGTGTTAGCGCATAGACAACCGTCTGACCTGTAACGTTTACAAGTGTTAAAGTTGCTGGTGTAGCTCCTACTACTATTAAGGCACTGCCTACTACTTGGCCTGTTACTATAGGTGATGAGCCTATGATTCCTGATACACCATTTAGCTCTACTGCAAAGCTTATTGTTGTAGATATATCAGCACCATCTGTAGCAACCCACCAATTTACATAATAAATACCTATCGCATTAATTGTGAAGATACCTGTCACTGCATCATAGTCTATATTGAGACTTTGATCTGTTGTTGTTGTATCAAAAATGACATTAGCACCATCAGCAACAGTTCCTGCTCCATCAGCCAGCAATTGAGCCTGAATACCTCGCAGTTGAACCAAATCTCCTGCTGGGCCTGTATCTCCTGTCGGACCAGTATCTCCCGTTGGCCCGGTATCTCCTGTTGGTCCCGTATCTCCTGTTGGTCCCGTAAATCCTGTCGGTCCCGTAAATCCTGTCGGTCCTGTGAATCCTGTTGCTCCTGTCGGACCTGTCGGGCCTGTCGGGCCTGTTGCTCCCGTTGGGCCTATCAATCCTGTTGCTCCTGTTGGGCCTGTTGGGCCTGTCGGGCCTGTTTAATCCTGTTGCTCCTGTTGGGCCTGTCGGACCTGTCGGGCCTGTTGCTCCCGTTGGGCCTATTAATCCTGCTCCTCCTGTTGGGCCTGTCGGACCTGTCGGGCCTGTTAATCCTTCTCCTGATGGGCCTGTTGGGCCTGTTGCTCCTGTTGGGCCTATTAATCCTGCTCCTCCTGTTGGGCCTGTCGGACCTGTTGGGCCTGTCGGACCTGTTGCTCCTGTCGGTCCTCTGAATCCTTGCGGACCTTGTGGGCCTATTGGACCTTGTGGTCCTCTTGGTCCCCTTGGACCTCTTGGTCCTCTCGGACCTCTGCAGTCTGTTTCGCAGCATTCCTCTTCACAACAATCATCATCATAGTACCCATCTACATACTCATCTTCATCATAAAAATCATCATCATAAAAAGAATATTCTTTTTTAGGTTCAATATAATTGTCTCCTGGTCTGCCCCAATTTTTATTATCCTTCATCTGGTTAAACGCCTCCTAAACTATTTGTAGTTATGCTAATGAGTGTACGTCATACATAACTTCTATTTTTAATACCATAATATGTACATCTATAAAATCGGTGTCAATAAAGTGCATTTATATGTCGCAATTGTCTTTAAAATTGTTTTTATATGTGATATAGTAATTCATATGTTTTTAATTTTTGTAAATGGCATATAATAAAGCTGTTACTATAGGGTATGCCATAATATAACTTTATTTTAAATATATAGGAGAGTGATTTAAACTTGGCTTCTGAGCTTTTTATGCAAATGATGATTTTGGTTGTTTTACTTGCCTGTTCTGCCTTTTTTTCAGCTTCCGAAACAGCCCTTATGTCTATCAGTAAAATTGATGTGCGCCACATGATCGAACAGGATATAAAAGGAGCAAAATTACTAAGTCATCTTCTCGAAGACCCAAACAAACTGCTCGGTTCTATACTAGTGGGCAACAACCTTGTCAATATCGCCGCTTCTTCTTTAGCAACCGTTGTTGCCATGAGTTTATTTGAAAATAGTGCCGCTGGCCTTGGCGTTGGTATTGCTACTGGGGTTATGACACTGCTCGTCCTCATCTTTGGCGAAATCACACCAAAGTCCTTATCTACACAAAATGCTCAAAAAATTGCTCTTCTTGTGGCAAAACCGATTTCTGTGATAGTATTGGTTCTTAGTCCTATTGTCAAAATTCTAATGAGTATTACAAGCCTTCTTATTAAATTATTAGGGGGCACTATAGATGGAAGCAGACCTTTTATCACCGCTGATGAACTTAAAACGATTGTGACCGTAAGCCATGAGGAAGGCGTTCTCGAAGATGACGAAAAGAAAATGATTTACAATGTCTTTGATTTTGGAGACTCTTATGCAAAAGATGTGATGATTCCTCGTACAGATATGGTGGCAATAGATGTTCATGCTACATATGAGGATATAATGGCTTTATATAGAGAAGAACAATTTTCTCGTATGCCTGTTTATCAAGAAACCCATGATAATATCATCGGTATTTTATATATCAAGGACCTTATTGTCAAATCATTTGAGTTAGCAGACTTTAAGGTGATGTCTTTTTTAAGAGAAGCTTATTTCATCCATGAATTTAAACGTATTGATGAACTTTTCAAAGAACTGCGTACTCAAAAAGTAGGTATTGCAATTGTTTTAGATGAATATGGCGGCACTTCTGGTCTTATTACGATGGAAGATTTAATTGAAGAAATCGTTGGAGATATTGATGATGAATATGATATTACAGAAGATGACATTATAAAAATCAGTGAAACGGAATATTTGGTAGATGCTACGTGCAGAATTTCTGAGGTCAATGAGTCCCTTAATCTCGACATTACCTCTCAGGAGTTTGATTCCATTGGTGGATTTATTATCGGTCTGCTTGATAGATTTCCTACTGAGGGTGAACAGGTTGATGACGCAGGTATTACCTTTATCGTTGAAGAAACTTCTAATAACCGTATTAATAAACTTAGAATACTCTTAAAAAAGGATGGACTTTAAAGTCTATCCTCCTTTTGGCGTCCTTATAAATTTATTCATTACTTACTTCTCTATAGGCCTCTCAGCTTACAGCTTATTGATTAAATAATGCAGATTTTGATAGATGGGGGCAATAAAAAAAGTGGCATATAGTATGCTATACACCACTTTTTTTTATTTTGTAGTTTCTTCTACCTGGGAATTTTGCTGTCTTTTTCTCTTGGTCATAAGACCACCTATTCTTCCTGTTTCTTTGGCTGACAAGCTTTTCCATCCGCCTTCTTGGACTTTTTCTAAAAGACCTAGTTCCTCTGCGATTTCGAGTTTCATTTTTTCATGGGTTGATAACGCATCAAATAGCTTTTCTTTATTTTGAGTTTCATTACTTTTCATCATTTTTCCTCTTTTCTCATTGGAATGGTATTGACTAGAGTATGTATCTATCTACACAATTTTATACACTAGGCCTTCATTTCTTTAAAAAAAGTATCCAATTTCTGTTAAATCTCATATACTATATCAAAGCGATCACTCAGTTGCATCCTATAGAATAGACTATACTGCTGACTATAGAATACTCTGTGAAATTTATGTTTTATATTGACATTTTGACCTCTTGATGATATCATTTTAGTCAATCTAATATAACAATTGATGTAGAGGCGCGATGCTTATAAGTATGCATTTTGATTCTTGCAAGAGAATAGGAGAAATGTAAAAAGGAAGTATCGCCGAAGAGTAACTACCTTGCAGTATTTATCTCTGGTTGTATCGTTAACAGCTATACAACTGTCACCTATTATTGTAAAATAAGGGTGGAGTGCTACTTTTATCATTTAGTCATCTATACTGTGATGATGTACGTGATTATATATGTAGCCAGCCCTCTATGTGCTGGTTTTTTATTTTTTAGATAATAAATATAGTGGAAGGATTGATATTATGACAATTTTTGAAGGCGCTGGGGTTGCTATTGTTACACCATTTCATACAAACGGAGATATTAACTTTGGCAAGTTGGAGGAACTCATTGATTTTCAGCTGGCAAACAGCACAGATGCTATCATTATATGTGGCACAACTGGTGAGGCTTCAACGATGTGTGACGAAGAACATCTTGAATGTATTAAAGTAGCTGTAGACCGTGTTAATGGGCGGGTACCTGTTATTGCTGGCACTGGCAGCAATGATACAAGACATGGTATAGAGCTTACTAAAAAGGCTAGAGTACTGGGCGCTGATGCTTCACTTCAAGTAACACCTTATTATAATAAGGCTACTCAAAAAGGACTTATAGACCACTTCACAGCCATTGCTAAAGCCGCCGACTTACCTATGATTTTATATAGTGTTCCTAGTCGTACCGGTGTCAATATTACCCCTCATACTGCTTACGAATTATCGAAATATGATTTTGTAGTAGGCCTGAAGGAAGCAACTGGCAATATCTCTCAGGTCGCCCAGATTGCTGCACTGTGCGGTGATGCACTTCCGCTGTATTCTGGAAATGATGATCAAATTATCCCTATTTTATCTCTAGGGGGCAAAGGTGTTATTTCTGTATTATCCAACATCGCTCCAAAAGTAACCCATGATATTGTACAGCTTTATCTAGAAGGCAATACCCGTAAAGCACTCAAGCTTCAGCTTGACTTTCTGCCTGTTATGGACGCTCTCTTCTGTGAAGTTAATCCTATACCTGTGAAGGAAGCACTGAATCTGATGGGCTTTAATGTAGGTCCATGCCGAATGCCCCTTTCTCCTATGGAAGAAAAAAATATTATTCAGTTAAAACAAGCGCTTATCAACTCAAAATTGTTAGTTTAAATGACGAACAGAAAGGATGATTCACATGATAAAAGTATTAATGCATGGTTGTAATGGTAAGATTGGCCAGACCATTTCCCGTATTATATCAGGATATGATGCTATTGAGATTGTGGCAGGTATAGATCCTAACCTACAAGTTCCTAATCCATTTCCTGTATTTGCTCATATAAATGAATGCACCACTGAGATAGATGTCATTATTGATTTCTCTACTGCAAAGGCCGTTCCATCTTTACTGGAGTATGCAACCCACAAAAAAATCCCTACAGTGGTATGTACTACCGGTCTGTCTGCTGAAGATATTCTTTGTGTGCAAGATGCGAGTACTAAAATACCTGTATTTTTCTCGGCCAACATGTCTCTTGGGGTCAACCTGCTTATTGCACTGGCTAAAAGAGCTGCTGAGGTTTTAAGTGATAGTTCTTTTGATATCGAAATTATTGAAAAACATCATAATCAAAAGATTGATGCCCCTAGCGGAACAGCTTTGGCTATCGCTGAAGCTATCAATGAAACATTAGATAATACTTATCAGTTTTGTTATGACCGTTCTACTATCCGTGAAAAACGCCCTAAGCACGAGATTGGTATCCATGCTGTAAGAGGCGGTACTATCGTTGGCGAACATGAAATATTGTTTGCTGGAAATGATGAATTTATCTCTCTTACCCATCAAGCAACTTCAAAAGAAGTTTTTGGTGTAGGCGCTATCAAAGCTGCTAAATTTTTAGTTACTAAAGCCCCTGGCCTTTATAATATGGGCCATCTGCTCGAATAGTTATTACAACCCTTGATAAACTGGGTTTTTAGAGCCTATCGTTTGATGCCCGCGCATGAAGCTATAGGCTCTTTTAAAATTTTTATCCCCTCACATTAAAGCGGTTACTATTTTTCTTATCTTTTATCATTTTCTCAATTTCCTTGTTTTTTATATCAGCTGGCAGGAATTTATATTGACTTGTATTTTTAAATTCTTTAGTAACATTATTATAAGCACTCATAACCATTTGTTTATCCGGATCTTTTTTATCAATCGTAGCTGTAGCTTGACTATAAGTTTCCTCAACTTCCTTTTTTGACTTACATTGATTCAATTTAGTCTTCAACATTTCTCTTTGCAATTGAACTCTTTTGATACGTGAATATAATATGGGATTGCTTCTTTGAAGGTAGTTCATCTCAGATTGAGATAATTCTTTTCCCAATTTGATTTTTTCATTTAATCCTTTCTCATATTTTTGTTTATCCTCTTCGGTTTCAAATCCACTTTTATCTATCATTTCTTTCATATGTTCTACAGCTGTTTTCATTACCTCTCTTTTACTCTGTTCGTTTGTCACGTTTGCTTTGTTTAAAGATTTGTCTTCTTTAGTATATGTTTGATACTCAATATTTTTAAATATAGTATTCATATTGTTCGTCCCTTCCTAGTTTTTCTAGACTGCTATTTGCATCTGCTTGTAGTATATTTCGTCAGAATCTATTCTAATATAATGATTTATCTAGTAAATTCCCCTCTATTTTAGTATCATTATTTCTAATCTTAAATACCTCAACTTCTTGGCTGGCCTTTAACTTGTAATCCCTAAAATAGATGTATTCACCCCAAATATTGATAGGCTCTGAAGGATTCATATGAAACGTATGTATTAAAGTTTTATGAGAGCCATCCGCCTTTATTCTATAAAGTGCCTCACTACCTCCTGTCTCGCCTATGTAATAAATATACTGTCCTAAAACAATAGCTTGTCCCACACTCTCCTTGATTACCACAGATATCTTAGAGTCTAATCTACTCATTTTATATAGAAATACTTTACCTCCAGTCTCTTGACTATATTTCTTATAATAAATAGACTGTTCTGAAATCCCAACAATCCACATGCCGTCTTGACTAATCTTTTTAGGATTACTGCCGTCTTGATTGATGCTATAAGTATTGTTTTGATGATCATTATAAAAAATATGGTCCTTATCAAAATACATGCCTGTTATGCCGTTAATATTGTCAATGATTTTCTTTTTGTTTTGCCCCTCTGTATCCATACGAAAGACTTGGCCCCCTAAGTTCATGTAAAAGATTATATTATCCCTTACATAACATCTCATAATATTCTTTTCATATACAGCTGTGTCACCTTCATCTAAGAGGGTTTTTGAAGTGCCATCCACTTTGATTTTAATAAATTCATAAACATCTTCATAAGTCCCATTAATATCAAAACTATCCATCTCAAGTTTGTAATACTTATCAATAGGTTTATTTCTTATGTAATATACCCAATCTCCCACAACGTTTATGTTATCTGCTCTATCTGTACTCAGTTGACTGGCACTGCTTCCATCCCTCTTGACTTTGAATAGTCCTTTTTGATCTCCATAGTACACCCACTCTCCTTGCAGTGCTAAACGGCTGCGGCCAGCGTTTATATTCTCTGGATAATTGCCATAAATGTTAGGGCAATTTTGATTTTCATTTGTCTTTATAATATTCTCCTTAGCCTGTACCGCTATTGGGGTAAAATAAGTAACTATCGTCACAATAACCATTGCTATCTTAGCCATTTTCTTGAGCCTCATTTAAAACATCCTCCTTTATCTTTTGTACGAAATATAGGGTATGCATCACAACTTGTTTCATAAGTTGTGATGCATACCCTATTAGCTTTAATATTCAATACCTTTTCTTGCCTCAATGCCTTTACCCATAGGATGCTTTACAGCTTCTATCAGACTAATATAATCTGCCCGCTCTGCAATACATCCAGGAAGCAGCCTCCCCGTTAGCACAAGTTCCATATCCTCTGGCTTATTATCTATTAGATTACAGAGCTCTATTTCTGTCAGCAAGTTTTGCTGCAGAGCGTTGAGTATTTCATCCAATATGAGCATATCGCACTCTCTTGTGTCCATCACTTTATTAGCGAAATTCAGGGCATTTTGCGTCTCACTCTTTAATTCTTCTTTTTCTTCTTCATTTAACATCCATGTAAAGTCATGATCTTTTTCAAAATGAAATACTTTAAAATAAGGCTCTAAATTTTTGAGAATACTGCATTCACCTGTATGAGGTGTTTTTAAGAATTGTATCATAATCACCTTATACTGACCGCCTATAGCCCTTATCCCCTGGCCTATTGCAGCAGTTGTTTTCCCCTTGCCTGCTCCGCAGTAAACTTGTACAAACCCCTTTTCCATCCCTTCTCCTCCTTAGTATGTGCTTTTTCATAGGATGAAGTCTTGTCCAAAATGTTTGAAATACTGTGCTCTTTGTTTGTAATCCGGCATAAGCTTCTCTATATCTTCCCAAAAGACTTTGCCATGATTGAAATGTCTTAGATGCATCACTTCATGAAGAACAATATACTCTATCATTTTCTCCTCAGCACACAGCAGTCTCACATTATAGGATAAATTTCCCTTTGCTGAACAGCTTCCCCATCTTGTTTTTTGTTTTCTAATAGAAATTTTGCTATACTTAAGCCCCAGCAAAGACGTATACTTTTCTGTAAGTCTTGTAAATAGAGTCTTTGCCTGCTCCTTAAAAAAGGTTTGTATAAGTATCTCAGCCTCCTCTAAGTTTCCTTGATCACTAAGTGCAATCATTAGTTTATGATCAGTCAGCTTAATTTGTGCTCTTCCAGAACCAGCTGATACCCACTCAATCTCTCTATCCTGACCTAGATACAAAATACTGTTGGTGACACGCCAGTCACTTTTCTGCTTAGCTGATTCTTTTTTAGCTATCATTTTTTCGATTTGCTGTTTATGGCTAGCGAGTATTTCATCAATATGCTTTTTAGATAGATGCTGCGGTACTTTGACCACGACACTTAAATCCTCTTCTACATAGATAGAAACTGTTTTTCTCTTTTGTTTTAGGATATGATACATTGCCTTATTTACCTGCTTCATTTATTTTACTGGGTATATATTTTAATTTCTATTATTATACCACACTATAAATTAAATGGCATACTACTCTGTTCTATTATTATTTTCAGTGATTTCCATTTTACCTATGGAGATTTCATAAGCAATTTTTGTAGAGGTTTCTCCTGTTTCTAGTCTTTTTTGATAAACTCTGCTCTGTATTCTTCCCCATACCTGTATATGATCTCCTATGGATAAGCTTTCGGCAAATCTTGCATTTCTTCCCCAAGTGATGCAAGGAATGTAGTCAGACTTGTGATACGATCTATTGACAGCTAATAAAATATCTGTTATTTCCCTTCCAAAAGGCGTCGTCCTGTAAACAGGATCTTTACACACATAACCGTTAAGGTAGATATAGTTTTTATTTTTTAATAATTCCTGCTCAGAAACTTCTTTAGCTTCTAGGATAAATACCGTTAAAATAAGCCTGTTTTTACCTTCTTCATATTGATTATAAGACCTGAACTGACCCAATACTTCTAATATCTTACCTTCTATATTTCCTATTGTTGGCAATAATCGCTCCGAAATAGTAACTGGTAAAATATCATAGGAATCACTTAATCTCGGTACCTCCAAATCAAAAGTGTAAAATCCTTCCCCGTACACTTTATGACTAAATCGACTATCACTTACTACCTTCCCGATCAGCAGTACCTCATTATTTTCTAATATATGTTCTACCATTCCCTACCCTCTCCTTATCCTCTTTTTGTTCTTTAACAGTTTCATCTGTCAATATAATATCTATTCTTTCATGTACAACTTTATACCATATTATAGATATTATTTTCCAAAACAAATGTACTTGTATCAAACCCATAAAGGACACAAATGGCAGCTCCTGCTAATAATTCTTCTGTACATTTGGTCTTTCCCCACACTGGAAATTCTACTGGCGTCGTAAAGGTTCCTTTGTTGGTAGGTATACAGGTCTGTATGCAGCACTGCAGCTTTGTAATACCTTCTGGACTTTGCTGCGCACTGGATAAAGAGATGTCTGCATCATTGTGCCAGCCGTAGGTAACACATCCCTTTCCTTTAACATGATAAGTATCTGGAATAAGATAGCATTTACATTTAAAAGATTTTAAAATTTTGTTTTCAAAGTAATACTTATGGTTTAAATCAGGTTTGTTTGGGAGAAAATAATCAAATAATACGATGATGTCAAAGCAGACATGCTTATATAAATCTTTTTCTATACCATTTCGTTTAAACTCTACAAGTAACAAATCGATCCCATTTTCTTTATCTAAGCATTCAACATAACTTTTTATAGATAATAATTTGTTGTTTTTGTACAAAATAGGTTGCTCAGGCGCTATATGGTCAATTTTTATCCTATGCTTTTTACTGATAGCATATATATAATCCAATGTGTCTTTTCCCATATCTAATGTATTATCTATACCTATTGTAATCATCTGCTACAAATGATATTTTTATGTTTTATTCGATTAGAAATTTGTGTTTCACTTGAATTTTTTTCAAATAATAGGATTTGAATATGACAAAACCCGAGATCACAAGTGATACATCTAGACATTCTTCTTTATCATTATACTATATATTGTATTTATGGCTTGCAAACCGCGCTATTCTATGTTAAATTAAATTAACTGTTATTCCCATTCACTTATTACTGTATATGTCAGGAGGACATGATTTCATGATGGTCAATTTAAAAGATATTATAACACCTTATTATACCGCCGTTCTTAAGGGGAGCACCCAAACTGTGTATGATTTATTTACTTGGCATGCTGTTGATGTTAAATTGATGGATTATAAAACAGGCCAGACTATCGTACATATGGAGAATCTAGAGTTTCCTACCCACTTTTCCCAGTCTGCTTGCGATATTATCGCCAGCAAGTATTTTAGAAGGAGCGGCGTGCCTACGCCAGCTGGCTCTGAAACCTCTTTTAAACAGGTGGTTCACCGTATGGTCAATTTTTGGACTCTTTCAGCACACGATGAAGGTTTGATTGATGAAGACTCCAAATCAATTGTTTATAATGAACTGGCCTATATGATGCTGGCACAAATGTGGGCACCCAACAGCCCCCAATGGTTTAACACTGGCTTAAAATCCAGTTACGATATTTCAGGCCCTAGTCAAGGACACTACTATTATGATCCAAAGCTCGAAGCCGTGTCCTTATCGCAAGATGCCTACACACGGACTCAAGGATCTGCTTGCTTTATCGTAAGTGTCAGGGATTCGCTTTTAGGCGATAAGTCGATTACTGATCAACTGGCTACCGAGACAAGACTTTTTAAATACGGCTCAGGTGTAGGCTCTAACTGGTCTTCTATCCGCGGCAAAGGTGAGACTTTGTCCGGTGGTGGTAAATCCTCCGGTCTTATGAGCTTTCTTAAGGTATTTGACCGCAATGCGGGTGCCATCAAGTCCGGCGGCACAACAAGACGTGCTGCCAAAATGAATATTTTAGATATTGATCACCCCGAAATAGAAGATTTTATTAATTGGAAAGCCCATGAGGAAGACAAAGTAGCTGCTTTAGGTAAAATGGGATATGATACCCATTTTGATGGAGAAGCTTACGAAACGGTCTCTGGACAAAATGCTAATAACTCTGTGAGAGTAACTGATGCCTTTATGTCACAAGTTGGTGATGATACGGCTGTTATTCCTCTTACGAACAGATTAGATGGTCGTCTGTCAAAAGAAGTCTTAGCCAAAGAATTGTACGATAAAATCGCCTATGCCGCTTGGCGCTCTGGAGATCCGGGCATGCAGTTTGATGATACGATTAATGCCTGGCATACGGCCCCTGCTGGAGAAGATGGCAACGCCTTTGCCCCTCACAACCGTATCAATGCCAGTAACCCCTGCTCGGAATATATGTTTCTTGATGACACAGCTTGCAACCTAGCAAGTATCAACCTATTAAATTTTTATGACGCAGACAGTCGAAAACTAGATATTGAAGGGTATATGCACTGTATTAAAATGGTACAGATTGTTCTGGAAGCTACCATTCACCAAGGTCAGTTCCCAACCCCTGACATTGCTAGAAGATCTTATCACTTCAGAACAACAGGCCTTGGACTGACTAACCTTGGTGCTTTATTTATGCTCATGGGACTCCCTTATGACAGTGAAGAATCCCGTCATCTGGGATCTGCTGTCATGAGTTTGTTAACGGGTTATTCTTATTATATTTCTTCTTTGTTTGCCAAAGAAATAGGTGCCTTTACTTACTTTGAAAGTAACAAACCCTATATGATGAAGGTCATACGTAACCATGCTAAATGCAGCAGGTACAGTGACAGTGATATACAGCCTGAAGGGCTTAATTATTCTCCCGTTTTATTAGATCATAGTGTGCTTATAAATCTTGGATTTTCTGATTTAAGCACAGCTCTTAAAAACACCTGGGAACAGGCTATCACTTCTGGTGAAGCTTATGGTTTTAGAAATGCACAGGTTTCTGTTCTTGCACCTACTGGTACCATTGCCTTTGCAATGGATTGTGCAACAACTT
>JAQSYC010000334.1 GCA_029256345.1 Clostridia bacterium
GGAGATTCATTTGGCCCAAAGTGTTGATCAAAGCATAGGTATTGTAGAATCAGTCGTTGATCAAACCGCTGCCAGTGTTGAATGTGTTTTTGATTCAGTGAATAAGCAAAAAGAAAATGTAGAAGACATCGCCGATATGAGTCGTAGACTCAGTGACTCTTCTCACACATTATCGCTTTTGTTAGAAGACTACAAATTTAATGAGATTTCTATCTCTAAAAACGATGCCATAGACCAGTATTTAAAAAACTTTAAAAATTTAGTAAGTGATTTAACGGCTCATGAAGGCTTTATCACCCTAGACAAGGAAATACATCAGCAAACGCTTAAAGAGTTGCTGCACACCAATAGCTTTATTGAAGCCATCTGGACCAATGGGCACAACGGTCGGTTTGTGGCCTCCATTCCTCCAGCTGGTATCGCCAACGGCAGTGTGAGGGAGTGGTTTAAAAAGGGTATACTTGGGGAATATTATGTGTCTGAGCCTTATATCTCTGCCATTACCCGGACCCCTTGTATTACTTTTTCAGCCCCCATCAAAGAAACTTCTGGTGTTGTTTGTGGTGTTATTGGTATTGATATAAAACTCAATGATTAAGTTGTGCTTAAATAAAAGCAAGGCCCCCATTTTGAAAGTCATGGTGAGCCTTGCTTTTATCGTTTAATTGATATGCTCGCTTTGGAAGCCTTCTCTTTTAACGGAATGTTTTTTTGTCGTTCGGTTATGATTTTTCCCTTCCTCTGAAGTGAGTGGGGTTTGTCCGTTACATTTTTCCATACGGGCTTCTTTATTATCTATTTGACTATCTTTTGCCATCTTTAACAGCTCCTTTCACCCTATTAGTGTGAGCTTTTTAAAGTATTTCTTGCATACCAAATTTTGTCTTATAAAATATTGCCGTCCACAGAAATGGTTATAATCTTGTAAGGTAGTATTTTCCCTGCATTTAACAGTGCTTTTTCTGTTGCTTTTACAATCCCTGCGCAGCAAGGTACTTCCATCCGAATCACTGTGACACTTTTTATAGGCTGAGTGCTAAAAATTTGAGTTAGCTTCTCTTCATATTGTACCGCATCCAGCTTAGGGCAGCCTATTAAGGTAATCTTGTTTTTCATGAATTTTTCATGAAACCCTGCATAGGCGTAGGCAGTACAGTCTGCTGCAATAAGCACATCTGCATTTTCAAAATAAGGTGCATGAGGAGGAACAAGCTGTATTTGACAAGGCCATTGACCAAGTCTAGAAGGTCTTTCTTCTAAGTCTTTGGCTGTCACTTCTTTTGGTACTGTCTCTGTTTGATTTGACTTGAGCGCTTTCATACGGGTAGATGGACATTGGAAATTCGGCTTTGCCATCTATCAGTTTAAGTGCCCCTTCATGACAAGCTGTTACACACAGACCACATCCATTACATTTTTCTCTATCTATCGTCACTATTTTACGTTTCATCATTTTACACTTCCTTTTAGTTTTTAGTTTTATTTTTTATAACTTTATTATATAATAAATAAGAAACAATAACTGTAACTTTAGTTACAAAAGGGGCGAATCATGGAAAATATTAAGCCTATTCTTTTAAATACCAAACTATTTAAGAACGTATTACCTGAAGAATTGGATTTATTATTAGACTCTCACAATATAACCTGTTCTCATTATAAAAAAAACAGCTTTGTTGTCCACGCTGGGGATAAAATCAATACCATCGGCCTTGTCTTAAAAGGTCATATCCTTGTGACTAAAGAAAACATATTAGGCGAAAGAATTATCATGAGTGTATTAGAAAAAGGTAGCTTATTCGGAGAAATCGGTGCTTTTTCCGATAGAGGCGTCTGGCCTGCTACGGTTATAGCCCAAGATGATGCTTCTGTTTGTTTTATTAATAAAACAATTTTTTTTGGGGGCTGTGTTAAAAACTGTACAAGTCATCAAAAAATCATTTTTAATATGCTTAACATTATTTCTAATAAAGCGATGTTTCTCAATAGAAAGGTTGAGTATTTAAGCTTTAAAGGGGTAAGGAGCAAAATTGCTGCCTTTTTATTGGATGAGTACAGTAAAACCAATCGGCTCACCTTGTCTCTTACCATTAACCGTAATGAGCTTGCTGAATTTTTAAATGTCACAAGACCTTCCTTGTCCCGCGAATTAAGTCATATGAAAGCAGATGGTCTTATAGACTATCACAAATATACTGTCAAAATTTTGGATCTTGAAGGACTATCTGTGCTTTAACCTGGCATACAGTCCGTTAAACAAAAACTTATCCATTGAATCCTCTGCCTATTTCATGTAGAATGAGAGAGAATCAAAAAGGAGGACTACTAAATGAGTAAACGTCAAGTCATTAATATATCAACTGAAGAGGCTACTCGTCAAGCTGATATCATTCATATATTATCAAAAACTGTCAAAGGAAAAGGGCTTAAATACTGTGTATCTACTTTTGGATGTCAGATGAATTCTAAAGATTCTGAAAAAATAGAAGGTATGCTCGAAGAAATTGGGTATGAAAAAACCGATAAAGAAAATGCAGCCGATTTTATTCTTTATAATACCTGTTGTGTAAGAGAAAATGCTGAGATGAAAATCTATGGCCGGCTTGGGGCTTTAAAGAATATTAAAAAGAGCAATCCCAACCTTATCATTGCATTATGCGGCTGTATGATGCAGCAAGATATTGTGCTTGATACCTTAAAGAAAAAATATAATTTTGTGGATATCATTTTTGGAACTTACAACATCTACAAACTTCCAGAACTGATGCAGACAAGGGTTGAAACCCATCATCCTGTCATTGACATATGGGATTCCCATCAAGATATCGTTGAGGACCTCCCGAGTGCCCGTAAATATGATTTTAAAGCCTGTGTCAATATCATGTATGGCTGCAATAATTTTTGTACCTACTGTATCGTTCCTTATGTCAGAGGCAGAGAGCGTAGCCGTGAACTGGTTTCTATCATCAATGAAATAAAGGGTCTTGTGGCTGATGGGGTGAAAGAAGTGATGCTGCTTGGACAAAATGTCAATTCTTATGGCAAAAATCTGGATGTACCTATTAGTTTTGCAAAACTTCTAAGAGAAATCAATAAGATTGAAGGGCTCAAACGCATCCGGTTTATGACTTCTCATCCAAAGGATTTAAGTGATGAACTTATTGACGTATTGGCTGAGTGTGACAAGGTTCAAGCCGGCAGTACCCGCATACTGACTAAGATGAATAGGCGTTATACCAAGGAAAGTTATCTTGAACTAGTTGCTAAACTCCGCAAAGCAGTCCCTGACATTGAAATCACCACTGATTTTATTGTAGGTTTCCCTGGCGAAACAGCAGAAGATATAGCTGATACTCTAGACGTTGTCAGACAAGTTAAATATGCAGGCGCCTTTACTTTTATTTACTCCAAAAGGACAGGCACTCCAGCAGCAGCTATGGAAGAGCAGGTACCGGAAGAACTTGTTAAAAAGCATTTTAATGAGCTTTTGTCACTCTCGAAGACTTATACCCTTGAAACAATGAAAAAATATATCGGTCAAACCGTAGAAGTACTTTTTGAAGAGGTCAGCAAAAGTGAGGACTCTGTCCTAAGCGGCCGAACGGATACAGCCTTGCTGGTCAATGTAAAAGCACCTAAAACATTTATTGGAGAGTTTGCAAAGGTAAAAATTGTTGATACTAAAACCCATTATTTAATCGGGGAGTTAGCA
>JAQSYC010000335.1 GCA_029256345.1 Clostridia bacterium
TCCAGTGAAGGCACCTGTATGAATTTTTATAAATATAACAATTGAGGTGATAAGATGGAACGCGTGACCTTAGCACACGGAAGCGGTGGAAGTGAAACTGGCAAACTCATTGATGACCTATTTTTTTCCTATTTTAATAATGATATTTTATGTACTCAAAATGATGCCAGTTTGTTAGGTTCAATACCTGGCATCTTGGCTATCTCAACGGATAGTTATGTTGTTAACCCTTTATTTTTTCCTGGAGGCGATATCGGCAAACTATCTATGTGCGGCACCATCAACGACTTAAGTGTAAGCGGTGCTACACCGCTCTATATCACGGTAGGTTTCATTATTGAAGAGGGCTTTAATATGTGTCCTTTAGAAAAAATAGTGTATTCTATGGCAAAAACAGCTCAAATTTCGAATGTCAAAATAGTTGCTGGTGATACAAAAGTTGTAGAACGCGGAAAGTGTGATAAGCTTTTTATTAATACAACCGGCGTAGGCATTATAGAAAATCCCCCCTTAAGCCACAAACTTAAAGAAGGGGATCAAATTATCCTCAGCGGCTCTTTAGGCGACCATGGGGCTTGTATCATGAGCAAAAGAAGCCTATTTAACTTTGACAGCACACTCACAAGCGACTGCGCCCCTTTAAATGAAGTTACACAGCTTATACTGCATACCAGTTCCAAAGTCCGAGTCATGCGGGACCCTACCCGGGGTGGACTTGCCACAACCCTTAATGAGCTGGTTTCAAAAACAGATAAAAGTATGCTCATTTATGAGGAGGCTTTGCCTATTAAAGAAGGCGTCCAAAGCTTTTGTGATCTTCTTGGGCTTGACCCTCTCTATGTTGCCAATGAAGGCAAGCTTGTTTGTATTGTGGCTAAAGAAGATAGTGATAAAGTTCTAAGGGCCATGCACCAGCACCCATTAAGTAAAGAGGCTGCAATTATTGGTGAAGTGACGTTTAACAATCATAATCCTGCCCCGTATATGTTAAAAGAGAGCGGATTCCGCTCTCTTTTACTTTATCCTTCCTATAAGTTGGTGTTTAATCTGTTTTCTCTTCCACAATTCTCTTACTCAGAGAATTTATACCCAAGTCCCCATATGGTCTTAATGTGCTTTGGCTTTTTGGGGTCATCTTCTATTTTATTTCTCAAATGGCTTATATACACCATAATGGCATTGTCGTCGACAATCACATCTCCCCATACCAGTTCATAGAGCTGCTCTTTTGTAAAAACCCTCTCTTTATTTTCCATAAAAACTTTCATCATAAGGTTTTCTTTAGCTGAAAGAGGGATTTCTTCTTCATTTTTATAGAGTTTGAACGTCTTGAGACTATATTGAAAAGGCCCTAATGTAATATAGTTCTGATTATCCGAGGAAGCTTGTTTGTTCCTTCTGATAAGGGCCTTTACTTTTGCCCCTAGCAGTACAGGGTTAAAAGGCTTTGTGATATAGTCATCTGCGCCAATATCCAGCCCATACAGCGTATCATAATCTTCATTTCGTCCGCTTAAGATAATGATGGGCGTATGAATGCCCTTGCCCCTTATGGCTTGCACAACTTCAAATCCATCCATTCCATTCATCACGATATCCAATAGGATAAGGTCATATTTATTTTCCTGCAACAGACGGACAGCCTCCTCGCCACTGGACGCTTGATAAGGCTCTATGCCATTACTTTGAATGACCTTTGCCAATACTTTTCTAACAGATAAATCATCATCTACGATAAGTACTTTTTCAGAAATCACAACCAATCCCCCTTTTCTCAGTCTGCCTCTACCTACTTCCAGTATATATGATATGTAAGATTTTCTGCAAGAAAAACACTTTCAAGTCTAACTTTTTGTTAATTTACCAAAAATTTCTATATTTTATTTAAAAAGTTATTGATTTTCCATAAAAATCTTAATAAATTTTAATACTTTTTTATTCTATATTAAGACTCATCTATTATACTAAAAAAGCGCATCACTTTACAAATAGTTTTAATCTATTTGCAAAGGCGGATAGGCGAGCGGTGTAAGAAAAAAGTAATAATAATGCTATTTTTGTCGTTTTTTTGTAAAATGTAAATATACATTAATCTAGAAGGGATTTTTTATGATGAAAGGTATTTACACCAAACTAAAAAGTAAAAGTTACATAGGTATTATTATTATAACGCTTTCAATTATTTGTTCTGCAGTAGTTATTCTAAATGTATTTTGGGATTATCAAAAAACCATCGTACTTCAGCAGCAGGAGCGCCTGCTTACTATAGCACAATCCGTATCAAGAAGTATAGAAATCTACATTGATAACTATATCATAGATCTTAATGCTATAGAAAATGATGAACTCTTTAAGCAAGCTCTAAGCCACTACAGTACCCATAAAGGCACAGATGCCTTAACTCCAATCGTCCGAAAATATGTGAATGACCAAAAGCCCAATATTAAGGACTTGCTGATTTATGATGAAGATGAAAATCTCATAGCGGCTGATCAATCACATAATGCTTACAAAAAAATTCATACTATTAATCAAGGTGCTTCTAAAATACACCTACACACTTATAGTGATAAGCGCAATACTTACTATCTAGGTATCTCTAAAACTTTATTGAATGGCTATACCCTGACAGCTGTTTTAGATATCAAAACGATCTATAATCAAATTGTATCTCATGTTAAAGTGGGCGAAAAAGGTTATGTCATGATTAAAGATTCAAAAGGTATTATCTTGATGCATCCAGTCACCTCTCAAATAGGGCAGGATGTT
>JAQSYC010000051.1 GCA_029256345.1 Clostridia bacterium
GGTCTCAGCCGCTGTTTCCCCCATAAACTCTGTATATACTTTGACGGTGGTAAGTGCTGGGGTCAAAAACTTTGAGGTATAAATATCATCAAAACCAATTATACTAAGATCACGTCCAATACATAAACCCTTTTCTGTAACAGCTTTATAGGCCCCTATAGCCATAGGGTCACTTGCAATAAAAAATGCTGTAGGCTTATCTTCCTTTTGAAGTGCTTCTTTCATCAATCTATAGCCATCTTCCGGTGCAAAGCTCCCTTTTGATATCAAAGCTTCACTGAAAAGCCCCCGCTCTTTCATAAAGTCCTTATAGGCTTCTTCCCTATAATCCTTAATAACGTCTTTTTTATCATTGATATATTCTGTGCCGCCTATATACCCAATGCCCCTATGCCCTAACTGATACAGATGCTCGAGCGCTGCCTGTGCACCATTTTTATAATCCGTCACCACACTGTCATACTTCATCTCATCTGGTGATGAATCCACAAATACAATAGGCTTTGCCCCTTTGCTAAGACGTTTGATATCCTGCACCCCAAACTTCCCAATGGCTATGAGCCCCTCTATCTCACCAGAAACATACGGCATATCCTCAAGGGTCACATTCCTAAAATTTATCCCTTCTCTGTTGCATTTTTTTTCAGCCGCTATTCTAATAGATAAGAAATAGGGATCTTTTAATTCCTCAGTTTCTGTATACCACTGGGTAATGCCTATATTGAGTTTTTTACCCTTGTTTTTTCTCTGACTTATCGTTATATATTGGAGCTGCTCTGCTATTTCAAAAATACGTTTTCGGGTTTCTACTGATACATTGAGGGTTTCATCAAAGTTCAAAACCCTCGAAACAGTCGCAATAGATACCTCCGCTTTTTCTGCAACTTCTTTAATCGTCGCCACGACCTCACCCACTCTCTATTTTTACTAAAATTTAACCTCTTTATTAAAAGAATCATCTACCCCTATATTCCTTATATAATATAGGTTTCATCATTTATATTCTATTATATATGGTTTTAATAATTCAATCAAGTTAATATTTTTTAGTAAAAATATTGATTTTTTTTACTAATATTATATAATAAAAATATACTTATTAATAATCTTTAGGAGGATGCTTATGGATTTATCAATTTTACAGCAAAAATTTGTTTCAATCTTTGAAAAAGAACCTGAAGCCAGCTTTTTTGCCCCAGGAAGAGTTAACTTGATCGGAGAACATATTGATTATAATGGCGGACTTGTTTTTCCTTGTGCCATCACACTAGGTACCTATGCTGCTGTCAGCAAACGTGCGGACCAGCTTTTCAGAGTCTATTCTCTTAATTTTGAAAGCTTAGGTGTCATTGAGTTTTCTTTAGAGGATTTGACTTATAACAAATCTCACAACTGGTGCAACTATTTGAAAGGGGTTATTAAATACCTGCTTGAAGCTGGACATTCTATAAATACCGGTCTGGATATTGCTGTATTTGGAAATATCCCTAACGGTTCTGGTCTTTCTTCCTCTGCCTCCTTAGAGATGCTGATGTGTAAAATATGCAGTACGATGTATGCTTTTTCTTTAGAAAGTATGGAAGCTGCTCTTTTAGGCAAAAAAGTAGAAAATCATTATATTGGTGTCAACAGCGGTATTATGGATCAGGCAGCCATTGCCTTAGGACAAAAAAATCATGCCCTTTTATTAGACTGTAATACTTTAGACTATACGATAATCCCCTTTGAATTAGAGGGTTATAGTATTGTGATTATGAATACTAACAAACGCCGTGAACTGGCCGATTCCAAATACAATGAGCGCAGAGCCGAGTGTGAAAGTGCTCTTGCAAAGCTTCAACCTGGCTTTGATATAAAGGCACTCTGTGATCTTACAGAAGAGGATTTAGAAAAAGCAGAGGTGCTTATTCATCATCCTGTTGAATTTAAAAGGGTCAGACATGCCGTTACAGAAAATACCCGTGTCCTTGCAGCTACAAAAGCTCTTCAAGCTAATGATCTCGTGACATTTGGCAAGCTTTTAAATGCTTCACATATTTCGCTTAAGAGTGACTATGAAGTAACTGGCATCGAATTGGATACTTTGGTTGCAGCGGCTTGGGAAGAAGAAGGTGCTCTGGGTGCCCGTATGACCGGTGCTGGCTTTGGGGGTTGTGCAATCAGCGTGGTGGCAAATGACAAAACAACATCCTTTATAGAAAATGTTAACCGTAAATATAAAGACGCCATTGGCTATGAAGCTTCGTTTTACATTGCTTCTATCGGCAATGGTCCCACACAAATTCATTCATTATAGGAGGTTCTTATGAAAATACTCGTAGTTGGCGGTGCAGGTTATATTGGTTCTCATGCTGTCAAACAGCTTCTTGAAAAAAATATTGAAGTTGTCGTTATAGACAGCTTAGAGACAGGCCATCAGGAAAGCATTCCAAATCAGGCTGTTTTTTATCATGTTGATATCCGCAATAAAGAAAAACTCAAAGAAGTTTTTATAAAAGAGTCCTTTGATGGCGTCATTCATTTTGCTGCTAATTCTTTGGTAGGGGAATCTATGACTAATCCTTTAAAATATTATAATAATAATGTCCACGGTGCACAGGTTTTATTAGAAGTTATGGTGGAGACAGGGGTTAAATACATCGTCTTTTCTTCTACCGCTGCAACTTATGGAGATATTAAAACAATGCCTATCACAGAAGATATGGTAACTAGCCCTACGAATACCTATGGTGAAACCAAGCTGGCTATTGAAAAAATGCTGAAATGGACACATAAAGCCCATGATCTGAATTTTGTTTGCCTAAGGTACTTTAACGTAGCGGGAGCAGATGCCAGTGCCAAGATTGGTGAAGCCCATACGGTAGAGACACATCTCATTCCGCTTATCTTACAAGTTCCTCTTGGTCAAAGAGATCATATCAGCGTTTATGGCAATGATTACCCTACCAAAGACGGTACTTGTATCAGAGATTATATTCATGTAACGGATTTAGTAGATGCTCATCTGCTCGCTCTCAATTATCTGATAGCAGGAGGAAAAAGTGATATTTTTAACCTTGGCAGCAATAGTGGTTACTCTGTATTAGAAATGATTGAAGCCGCCAGAGAAGTTACTGGTCACGAAATTCCTCTTGTCATAAGTGAAAAGCGTGCAGGAGATCCAGCCCTTCTTGTAGCTTCCTCTGAGAAAGCTCAAAAAGTATTAAACTGGTCTCCAAAACATACCGATGTCAAGGCAATCATTTCTAGTGCTTGGAACTGGCATAAATCCCACCCTAACGGCTATAAAGGAGACTAATATGAACCATTTTTGTGCGCTTGTTGACAGACTAATCGCTGTTTCTATTGAAAATCAAATAACTACTCCAAGAGATACAATCTATGTACGTAATAGAATCCTCTCTCTTTTAAATGAATCAGAATACGAACGTTCTGAATCTCCTGCGAAGCTCTCTCTTTATGAAACGCTGGATGCACTCAGTACCTTTGCGGTAGAAAAAGGTCTTATTGAAGACAGCCTTTATGCTAAAGATATTTTCACAAGTAAACTGATGGATATCTTTTTACCTGCTCCTTCTGCTATAGAAGAACATTTCTTTACTTCTTATCATAAATCACCTAAACAAGCTACCGATTATTTCTATAATCTTAGCCAAAGCTCTAACTATATCAAGATGAGCCGTATTGCTAAAAATATCAGCTATAAGCTGCCTTCAAAATACGGCACTATAGACATTACCATTAATCTTTCTAAACCTGAGAAAGACCCTAAGGAAATAGCACTTCTTAAAAGTGCTCCTCCTAACAAATATCCGTCATGTTTATTATGTATTGAAAACGAAGGCTACGAAGGCACCGTTAAGCTTCCTGACCGTGCAAATCACCGCATGATTTCTCTTAATCTTAACGACCGGGAGTGGATGCTTCAGTATTCTCCTTATCTTTATTATAATGAACATTGTATTTTGCTTTCCAAATACCACGAGCCTATGAAGCTTACTTTGGACAGTTTTTATAACTTATTAAGTTTTGTTGAGATGTTTCCTCACTATTTTCTGGGTTCAAATGCTGATTTACCTATCGTTGGGGGCTCTATTTTATCTCACGAGCATTACCAGGGAGGGCACTATAAGTTTCCTATTCATACAGCCAGCACGCTATGGGAATTTAAACTATCAAAATTCCCCCATATAACCTGCAAGCTATTAAATTGGCCTCTGTCTACTATTCAGTTAATCGGAGAAAACCTGGAGGAAGTTGCTTTGTGTACAGATTACATTTATTCGCTTTGGAAAGATTACTCTGATCCAACCGTTCAAATACTTTCTCACACAGGTGAAACTCCTCATAACACTGTAACGCCTATTGCACAAAAAAGCGATGGTAAGTTTGTTATGAATGTGGTTCTTCGTAATAATCGTACCAGTGACGAACATCCTTTAGGTATTTTCCATCCCCATCAGGATGTCCAACATATTAAAAAAGAAAATATTGGACTAATAGAGGTGATGGGGCTTGCTATACTGCCCGGCAGACTTTTGGAAGAGATTGAAACCATTAAAGCGTATCTAAAGGGTACTCTAGATAAGGTTGCAGACTATCATCAGACCTGGGCTGATCAGCTAAAATCTGAGTACAAACAGACTATGGATTTAGATTTATTCATCCAAAAAGCGCTTGGTGATAAATTTATTAGAGTATTAGAGGACGCAGGCGTCTTTAAACTCACTGCTTCTGGACTCGAAGGCTTCAAGCGCTTTATCAGTAAACTGTAGATAAATATACGCTTAACCATTTAGATGAGTTTCTCAAACCTGTCTTTATATTGCAAAAAAGGACTATTATATCCTGACTTAATGAGTCAGTGGTACAATAGTCCTTTTTACTGATTTTTATCTGTTCTTTATGCTCTTAGCACTTAAAGCCTTTCCATAACTCCTATCCCAATAGAGACTAGTCCCACTATCAGTGTATAGATTGCAAAAACTTTGTATTTATCTGTTTTTACCAGCCATGTCACAGCTTTTATAGAAAGAAAACCTGCCACAGCCGAAACGATAAAGCCAACAATGACTGGCAGCATATCAAAACTTGCCCCCATATCCACTGCATCTTTAATCTCTAATAGACAGCCTCCTAAAATAGCGGGTATACCTAAAATAAATGAAAATTTAACAGCAAACTCCTTTGAAAATCCTGCAATCAATGAACTGCCAATAGTAGAGCCTGAGCGAGATATCCCCGGCAATATGGCAATCCCCTGAAAAATACCAATAAATAAGGCATTGCTATACTTCATCGCTTTGATATCTTTTTTCCCATGGTCTTGCCTGTCTGCTAGAAAAAGTAAACCTGAGGTATATAAAAAGCATAAACCTAATACAATCATACTCCCTTTTTGTACCAACCCATCATAAGCTGATTTAAAGGGGATAAGTATCAAAAGAGGCAGTGTTGCTGTGATAAGCATGATAATCATTTTTCTATTCATATTCATATTTTTCAAAGTGAATTTGAGAGTGAAAAGTTCCCCTAACATCTTCAAGGCTTCTTTAATAAGCTCCCAAATGGTTTCATGAAAGGCTATAAAAACTGCCACTAAAGTGCCTAAATGTAAAATAGCCATTACAAAAGTGGCACTTTCCGAGGGCATCTCTATAAAATGCTGATAAAGTGCCAGATGGCCTGAACTCGATACGGGCAAAAACTCTGTAATACCTTGTAAAATACCTTGTATAATTGCTTCCAAAATTGTCATATGTTCTTCTCCTTATGTAATTCATACACTGTTTCTCACCTATTATACATCTTTTCCTTTATTTAGGCTACACCTTTCTATCTTTGTATAAATGCATTAAAAACAACTGTTGGGATAAACTAATTATAAATCTAAAGGAGGTGTTGTTATGAAAAACTCTCGAAAAGGTGAAGCGGAACTACAAAGCAAAATAGATCATGCCAAAGAAGCTCTCAATGCAAAAAATGGTTTTAAAGCAAATGTTGATAGTGCTGTTCAATCTGGCATACAAGCTGTTAAAGCTAAACGATAGTACACCTATAACTGGCTTATTGTTCATTCAATAAGCCTAAAATTGATTGTCTTTATAGCGGTACCTGTTTAAAGTCCAAATGAACGGGACAGCTATGACTACCATTTCCATCATAATAAATAGCACATCAATTTTATCCCAAAATAATGTTATCAGTTTAATACTTCCAAATACAAAAAACAAAACAGCTGAAACCATCTTGATAAGTCGCTCTGGTATGTTTTTACCTATCACAGTCCCTATGCCTATACCGATGGCACTGATTACAAGCATCGCACTTACTGTCCCAAGTAAAATAATCCATGGATAAGCTGCATCCATAGCCAAAGTAATGGCAGCCAGCTGGGTTTTATCTCCTAATTCTCCTACAAAAAAGGCAATGGCTACCGTACTTAGCGTACTTCTGTATTTTCTTACCTGCCCTCTCATCTGATCTTCCTCTGCTAAAGAAGAAAATGCAAAATAGATAAAAGCGAAGCCTGCAATGGCTGAAAGCACTGAAAGAGGCATCATATCCCCCAGTTTTGAACCTACTAATACTGCCAATCCGTGGTTAAACGCTGCACCAATCACTATCCCTGCCAAAACCAAAATCGGCCTGTATCTTGTAGCAAACATCATAGCCAAAAGCTGTGTTTTGTCACCTAACTCTGCTACAAATACCAGTAAAAATGCACTCATTAGTTCTGTAATCATTTCATTTCTCCTTTTCCGTCTAGTTTGATCCATAGCTTTTCTTACTCTATTCTTATTATAAAAATTTAGAATATATGTTTTTTTATTAAATGATTATCCTTCCAATCCATTTTTCTACTCTTTTTAAATGAATAAAATGAATTGTTGCTGTACAAACTAATCTCGTTAAAAAACTATTTTAATAAAGGAGTGTGCTACTATGAAAACTAGTAAAATGAATCATCCTAATGAAGGTGTCAAATGTGTCGTTAATACTTGTCACTATTATATGTCAGGTGACCACTGTGCAGCACAGCAAATAGAAGTTCAGCCTCGTAACGCTAGCAATTCCGAACAAACTGACTGTGCAACATTTATGCCTGAAGGACAATTGAGCTAATGAGTTTTTTAATCAAAAAATATTTAGCCTTAGTCTGTCCAAGTGTTATGCATTTTACAACATGATTTAATATCTGCCGCAAAATAAATTTCACTTAACAAAGCCCCTCTTAGCCACTTCAAGCATACGCTTGAAAGTCCTAAAGGGGTTTTGTTTTTACATAAAAATTTATCTATTTTCATTTTTTACCATTGCTTGTGCTATAAAGTCCATTCTCCTAAAATTATCGGCCATCTTAAAAAACTAGATTCCTTTCTAAATATTAAAGCCTTGTAATTTCTTGAAATGAGACGGCAGTACTTAGAGTTCTATCTATGTCACCCAGAACAGCACCGGAAACAGATGCCCTCCCTCTTTACAGCACGCTGCTATGATCCTAAACTACAGGCATCAGCACTTATTCCCAGAGTACTACAAATTGCTTGGTATATGGTTCTATCAAAAACATAAGCTGGTCAGTAATTTCCTGCACATTGCATGGCATAGAATTATTGACCCACCATTCCAATACACCTATAAACCCAGAAGTCAAAAAATGAATAGTTACACCATTTGAAAATGCATTGTTTTCTGGTTTTAGAGCGATAACCTCGGTTAATGATTGCGCAATGATTGCATATAAGCGGTTGCGGAAGAATCCAGCTCCCTCATTACTGAGAAGTAACTTGTATATTGTAAAGTTCTTTTCCAAATATTCAAATATACTTTGTAATGCGATAGCGTTTGTGTTGGTGTCAGCAGTATCGGCACAGTGCTGTAGTAGCGGCTCAATATATGTTTCAATACACTTGTCAAGCAAGTCGAATTTATCCACGTAATGTAGATAAAAAGTTCCTCGGTTTATGTTTGCGCGGTCTGCTATATCATTGATGGTTATTTTATCGAATCCTTTTTCAGTCAAAAGGTCGACGAAGGTATTCATAATCGCTTGCCTTGTTTTTTGTATTCTTCTATCCACAAAGTTTTCCTCCAGATATTCAACAGATTAGCACAATGTGTTGAGTTCTCAACAGTTGGTACAAATGTAACTATTGAAATGCTCTCCACAAATCAGTACACTAAGAATATCAAACACTTGTTGAAAAGTCAACACATGATTATTTAGGAGGATGCTTTATGAAAATACTATTTTTTGGTCGCGGTGTTATAGCAACGCAGTACGCTTGGGCGTTTGAAAATGCAGGCCATACCGTTGAGTTTTATGTTCGTGAAGGTAGGAAGGCGCAATATGGCTCACACGTAAACTTAGAAATATGGGATGCGAGGCGCAGCAAAAAAGATCAGAAAGTCAAAGAAAAATGGCCTATTGTAACACATGAAGAAATAAAGGAAAATCACGACTATGACCTCATTTTTATGAGTGTTAACCCAGAGCAGGTATCAAGTGCAATTACATTCCTTGCGCCGCGACTTGGAAATGCAACACTTCTTTTTTTCTGTCACTTTTGGCAAAATCCGCAATTAGCCGTTCATCCGATTCCGCTTAGTCAAATTGTCTGGGGCTTCCCCGGTGGTGGCGGTGGATTTGAAGGAAACACCCTTTACAGTGGGCTTTATAAAGCGGTTCAATTTTTGGCATTTGAATCAGCTCCTACCAAAAGAGATTTAGAAGTTCGCAAGCTTTTTGCTGATGCAGGCTTCAAGGTAGTGGTTCATAAGGATGCTCAAAGTTGGCTCTGGAATGGCTTCGCATTTAATGTTGCAATGGAAATCGAAGTATTAAAAAGTGGCAGTTTTGAAAAAGCAGTTACTTCGCGCGTTGCACTCGCTGGAATAGGTAGTAATATGAAAGAAATTATCCAAGTTTTAGAAGCAAAAGGCTCAAAAATCAATGTTATGACAAGGGTTTTTAGCGCTCTACCACCGAGAGCTGTTGGATTTCTTATGAGTAACGTTATGTCACCAAAAGGCATGAGTTATGCACTTGTGGCGCATAATCACTTTAAAGTTGGTTATGCTGTACGTGAAGTTATAGCTGACGCCAGAAAGTACGGCATAAATGCACCTCGACTTTACGCTGTAGAAAAAAATTAATCAAATGGCATATACCTTCATTCCTCAATCTGTTCTAAAGACCTTTGAATGCCATTCTATGTCTAGCTTCTTCTAGTAAATGCAAAGCAACTTCCCTACTGTGTAGGCTATGCATGGAATTTCGTGGGAAAATCCCTTGAGTTTTCCCATGAGTTTAGATGCTTTCTAACAAAGCATTATTATTTAGAATTCAGGACATTTAACAAGTTTTCACGCATACAATCAGTACATGTTAGTAATAACGCAAGGTTGTTTCAATCATTTAATGTCCCAGTCTTGCCTTGACAGCTACGACTGATACTTTCTATGTCTCGCCCCAGTTAGTTTTTAATCTGTTGAAAGAGTCCACCAAGATATGCTAAAAATTTGACGATACAAAAATTAGGGCTACATTTCATTAGGGTCAAATGCAGTTCTCTCTCCCACTGGTGTATCCATAATTTTGCGTTTAGAGAGCACCCAAAGGCAAACGCCCACTGCACATGCACAAAATTCAGATGCGGTCAGCGACCAAATTACACCATCCAATCCAAATATTATGTTTCCTGCAATAATGATAGGAATGAGTGCAATTCCTCTTGCTACGGACATAATATTGGACTGCACACCTTTACCAAAAGCTTGAAATATACTTGTGATAAACCCCGAAAGTCCGGCGAACAAAGTGGATAGGAGTAGTGCTGTTAAAATTTCTTTACCTACATGAATTACATTAGTATCAGAGCTGAACAAACTAAGTATTTGTGTCCGAAATGCAAACAAGATAGCAGCAATTCCCAAAACAATACAAACGAGATAGGTTACTGTTGTTTTAAGCAATTTACTCAAACGTTCGGTATCTGCTGCCGCATAAGAGAATGCTATCAAAGGCACTACCCCCATATACAGACCCATACCAATCAAATCGGCAATCTGACACATTCGGTTGGCTACACCAAAAGCAGCAACCACATAATCACCATACATCATAGAGTAGTTGTTAAATAAAAGACTCGATACAATTAAAAAACATGAAAGTAGAAGTGCAGATATACCAATCTTGAAAATGTTGCCAAGTATATCTGTTGTAGGTTTAAAATCCTGTAGTGACACACTCTGAACAGGACTTTTTGTGTTCAGATACCAAACATAGTACACAACCGCACAGATATTGCCAATCACAGTTGCGATAGCCGCACCCATCACACCCATGCCAAGTGAAAAAATTAAAATTGGGTCAAGTATGATATTAACAGCCACGCTAATAACCATGCCAATCATAGATTCCTTTGCCGCACCTTCACCCCGAATAGTTTGTCCTAAAGTAAAGTTTGCTATCATGAACGGTGCGCCAATCACAAAAGGCAGAATATAATCCATTGTTGGGGTAAATGTGTCACCAGTCGCACCTAAGACATTTAAAACTGGCGTTAAAAACGGAATACATATTATAGAAAATACAACACCTGCCAACAACGACAAATAAAAATTAACAGAGGATGCACTTTTTACACCCCTCATATTTTTTTCGCCTAGCAGGCGTGAAATGTAGGTGCTTCCACCAGTTCCAAACAGTTCTCCAAGTGCCATAAGAATAGTAATAAACGGTAGCGCAAGCGTTACAGCGGCCAATTCAGATGTATTATTCAATAGACCTATGAAATAGGCGTCTGTGATATTGTAAATCATATTGACGATCATCCCCATAATCATTGGTACTGCCATGTACATAATCGCTTTAGGCACGGGTGCTTTCTCAAGATAATACATTTCATTATTTTCTTCATTGTTCATAATAACATCTCCTTTTAATTAGTAGAATTCTAC
>JAQSYC010000052.1 GCA_029256345.1 Clostridia bacterium
TTCTATTTAATAACAGGTATACTGTAAAAAGATTACATAGGAGGTTAACATGAACTTAAAAAGATTATTTGCTCTGTTTTTGGGGATATTATTATATGCATTTGGAATTGTTTTATCTATCGAGGCCAATCTTGGTATTGCGCCGTGGGATGCATTTCATCAAGGTCTTTCCACTCTAACAGGTATAACAATGGGGCAGGCAGGTATTGGCGTGGGGCTCTTGATTCTCATCGTTAATTATTGGCTGAAAGAAAAAATTGGCCTTGGTACCATCGTTAATATATTGGGGATAGGATTGATGATTGATTTTCTGCTCTATTTGGACATCATACCAACGATGCATTCGTTAGTTGGAGGAATTACGGCCATTGTAGCAAGTATGTTTGTCATTGCTTTTGGTAGTTATTTTTATATTGGGTCAGGATACGGCATAGGACCTAGAGATGGACTAATGGTAGGATTAGTTAAAAAAACAAATAAAAAAGTAGGGTTTATTCGAGGCGTTATTGAACTATCTGTTCTTGTGATTGGCGTTGTTTTGGGTGGTAAAATAGGGATTGGTACAGTGCTCCTTGGCATTGGTATAGGTCCTATTGTACAGCTGACCTTTAAGTTTTTGAACTTTGATGTAAGCACCATTAAGCACCAATATCTTTTTGAAAGAAACACACAAGTACCTGTAGAAAAGGAAGAACCCTGCAAAACGGTGCACGAAATGTCGGATGGACTCATTTAAGGCCTGCTATGATATAGACAGAAGGGAGGTCATACAAATGGATTTGATTAAACAAATGAATAATGCATTGGGTTATATTGAAGAAAATCTTACAGAGGAGATTGATTTTAAAGAAGTGGCTAGAAGAGCAGTGTGTTCGCAGTACCATTTTAAAAGAATGTTTTCATTTTTATCAGGGATTACCTTATCAGAATATATCCGCCGCAGACGACTTACTTTAGCAGCTTTGGAACTCGGTAACAGTCCGTTAAGGATTATTGATATTGCTGTAAAATACGGTTATAGTTCGGCGGATGCTTTCACCAGAGCTTTTCAGCAGCTTCATGGCATAACACCCTCAGAAGCTAGATCAAATGTTCATTCACTCAAAGCTTATTCTAAGATGACCTTTCAGTTATCTATTAAAGGAGGCAATGAAATGAACTATCGTATTGTAGAAAAAGGAGCATTTTGCATAGTAGGGATTAAAAAAAGAGTTCCTATTGTTTTTGAGGGAGCCAATCCGGAGATTGATGGGATGTGGAAAAGTTTGAATATGGAAATGATTAATCAATTTAAGGCACTTTCAAACATTAAACCACAGGGACTAATTAGTGCATCTGTAAACTTCTCAGAAGGAAGAATGGAAGAGAAGGGAGAACTTGACCATTATATAGGCGCAGCAACAACTAAGGAGTGCCCAGTGGGGTTAGCACAGCTTGAGGTACCCGCTTCAACATGGGCTGTGTTTGAAGCAGTTGGACCTTTCCCAGGTACACTTCAAAATATATGGGGACGTATTTATTCAGAATGGTTTCCCTCATCAAGCTATGAGCAGGCAGAAGGACCAGAAATTTTATGGAATGAAAGTAAAGATACAACTTCACCAAATTTCAAGAGTGAAATATGGATACCCGTTTTAAAAAGGTAAGATAGGAGCACATATAAAAGAGCTGTACAGGTCATCCTGTATGGCTTTTTTCATGTTTATAGCCGTTTATCTTCTTTAGGAATCCCATCGGAAATCATACATCATTAGGTAAGATATTGGATATACCGCAGCAGATATTCATATTAAACTGACAGAAAAAGACAGTATAGACTTAATCTAAATGATGGAAAGAAGTGAGAATAGATGTTATATCCTAAAAATAAAGAAGCGGTACTAGATCATCAGCTGTTTCTAAACCCCACTAAAGAATACAGGGGTGTTCCGTTTTGGGCGTGGAATACTAAGATGACTGAGGAACATGTGGATAATACCTTGTCAGAATTAAAAGAGATGGGGATGGGGGGAGCGTTTATTCATTGCAGAACGGGGATGGATCTGCCCTATTTAAAGAAAGAGTTCATGGACCTGATAAAATATGCCCATCACAAGGCACTAGATTATGAGTTATTAACGTGGCTATATGATGAGGATCGATGGCCTTCCGGTTTTGCTGGAGGGCTAGTGACTAAAGAAGAAAAATACCGTATGAGGTTTTTAGTCTTTTCTCCCGCCGCACTAACGGAAAACCAACCTTCAAATGAAGTTGTCATGGAAGCATCAGCTAAAGCTGTGTTAAGTGGTAAACGTAAGTTTTTGGCTAAATATGCGGTGCAATTAAACGGAGGTTTCTTAGAGCACTATAGGATTTTGGAGAAAGGAGAGATAGTGCCTGAAGGGTATGAAGAGTGGTTTGCCTATCTTGAAATATCAGGTAACAGTGCATGGTTTAATAATGAGTCCTATGTTAATACTCTGGATGAAGAAGCGGTTAAAAGATTCATTGAAGAGACCCATGAAGTTTATTATAAGGCTTTTGGAGAACATTTTGGCAAAACGATGCCGGCTATTTTTACAGATGAACCCCAGTTTTCCTTTAAAACAGTGTTAGGTTATGCCAAAGAAAAAGAAGTGCAGACCATCCCTTATACCGACGATTTTGAAGCGACCTACCAGGAGGCTTATGGTGAAAGTTTTTTAGAGCATTTGCCGGAGATATTTTGGGAGTTACCCAGCGGACAGATATCTGTGAATAGGTATCATTACCATGACCATGTATGCGAACGCTTTACAAGGGCTTTTGCAGACCAAGTTGGTAAGTGGTGCAAAGAGCACCATATTATGCTGACAGGACATATGATGAGGGAGCCTTTTTTGGAGTGGCAGACGATGGCGCTGGGTGAGGCTATGCGTTCGTATAGAGCCTTTGATATACCAGGGATTGATATGCTCTGTGACCGCAGGGAACTGACCACGGCTAAACAGGCTCAAAGTGCTGTGCACCAATATGATTGCCCAGGAATGATGAGTGAGATGTACGGAGTGACCAATTGGGATTTCGACTTTAGGGGTCATAAATTAGCAGGGGACTGGCAGGCTGCGTTGGGGGTGACTCTTAGGGTACATCATTTGACATGGACCTCTATGAAAGGCGAAGCCAAAAGGGATTATCCGGCACCTATCGGCTATCAGTCTTGCTGGTACAAAGCGTACAGCTTTATAGAAAACTATTTTGCAAGGTTAAATACAGCCCTTACCCGTGGCAAGGCGGAAGTCAAGATAGGCGTGATTCACCCGATTGAATCGTATTGGCTTTTTTGGGGAACACGGGAACATACAGAGGGTATACGCAAAGGGATGGATGAGCATTTTGTACAATTGGTCAAATGGCTGGTGTATGGACTTATGGACTTTGATTTTATATCTGAAGCGCTTTTAGAAAGTGACAGTCATAACTGTAGTCAGGATGCAGAATTTAAAGTGGGAGCCATGACTTATGATGTAATAGTTGTACCTGATTGTGTGACTTTAAGAAGCAATACTTTAAAGAGACTACAGGATTTTGTAAATCGTGGAGGGAAGGTGATTTTTGCAGGTAATATCCCAGCCTATATCGATGCCAAGCCCAGCGAGGCTATAAAGGAACTGGAAGAAAAATGTGTGTATATTGGATTTAACGAAAACGATATACTTTCTTGCCTAACGCCGTACAGGAGTATTGATATCCACAATCAAGAGGGGAAAAGAACAGACAATCTTGTTTACCAGATGAGAAAAGATGGTGAAGGGAAATGGTTATTTATCGCTCACAGTGAAAAACCTTTGAACCCCGATATACCTAGTCGAGAGGTTTTAAGCATTGCAATAGAAGGCTTGTGGGAAGTCACAAGATATGACCCATTAGACGGCAAGATCACCCAAGCTGAGTGTCGATATGAAGAAGGAAAAACCTATTTGAAACAAGAAGTTTATGACCATGACTCACTGCTTTATTATTTGAATAAAAGTCAACAAAAAGAAACTCGTCTCCAAAAAGAAGAAAAAGCAGGTGACACAACATATAAAAAAGACGCCGAGAGTAAAGAGGTAGCTTTAGCTGTATATCCAGATAAGGTACCTGTGGTGTTAGCGGAGCCCAATGTATTGGTCTTGGATATGGCCGAGTATCGCCTAAACGATGAAGTGTGGCAACCCAAAGAAGAAATCCTAAGACTTGATAACTTGCTGCGTCAAAGGCTAGGGTTTCCCCTAAGAACAGAGGCCTTTGCACAGCCTTGGGTAGATTCCAAAAAAGAAACGGTTCATCATATACTGACATTACGCTTTTATATTCAGGCAGAATGCAGTGCCCATCAGCCTCTTTTGGCACTAGAAAATGCAGAGGAAACAACGGTTATTTTAAATGGCATAGCCATACCGTCTCAGGTAACTGGGTGGTATACAGACCGAGATATACATACGGTTAAACTGCCGGATTTAAAGGAAGGCGAGAATGTTCTGGAAGTAACGATGCCTTACTATTCTAAGTTTAATGTTGAATATATGTATTTGTTAGGTGACTTTGGAGTTGCTGTGGCAGGGAAAACAGCAAGGATTACAAAACCTGTTAGAGAACTGGCTTTTGGGGACATCTGCATGCAAGGACTTCCTTTTTATGGAGGAAATATCAGTTATAAAATACCTTTTTACGCTTTGGCGGGGGAGGCGTTTCTAGAGGCCACTCAGTTTAGGTGTCCGGTTATTAAGGCTGCTATAGATGGAGAAGACAAGGGTTATATTGCCTTTTCACCTTATAAAGTGGAGCTTGGTAAAATAGATGAAGGTATGCATGAAGTAACCCTTACGGCCTATGGCAATCGCATCAATACCTTTGGACCTATTCACAATTGTAACTGCAGAGAGCAGTGGATTGGACCCAATGCATGGAGGAGTACCGGCAGTGCATGGGCTTATGAATACCAGCTAAAACCAAGTGGCATATTAGTAAGTCCAATTCTAAAAGTTATCAAAGATTAAGTAGAAATAGGAGGATCATGATGATACAGTTTTCAGAAGCAGAGGCCAAGAGGTTAAGAGCTAAGGCGAAAAAAGAGCCTTATATCATAGCACTACTACAAGAACAGAGTCAACACATCTTCAAGAATCCTATTATTATTCCAGAGAAGGGGATTGCCAACTGGGGCTTGTATTATTACTGCAAAAAATGCTCTGTTGCATTAAGCTTTAACAGGCAGCAGCCTTTCAATCATGTGTGCCCTAGCTGTAACACGGTCTATACGGGAGAGCCTTTTGACAGTACTTGGTGGGGGTTTATAAATACCGAAAATTATAATGGTGCATATCACATGGGGCTTCTTTATCTTTTAACAGAAGATAAATGTTATGCTCAAAAAACCATTGAGGTATTACTGGGGTATGCTACGTATTATATAGATTACGAAGTACATGGGGACATTCCTTATAATGGCCCTGGGAAAGCTGAAGCCCAGACGTTAAATGAAGCTATATTTATCAGAACTTTAGGTTTGGCCTATGATCTTGTTCAGGATTGTATGAGCGGTGAGGAAAAAGACCAGGTAAGAGATAAACTGCTTATTCCAGGGGCTGAGTTTTTGGTTAAGCATCGTCACAATCAGCTCCATAACCATGAAGTAATCAATAATTCAGCAATAGCAGTTATAGGGATACTGTATGATAGACAAGATCTTATTCAATTTGCCTTATATGAAAAATATGGTTTGATCTATCAGTTAGAAGAAGGGGTGTTAGAGGATAAACTCTGGTTTGAAAATAGCTTTGGTTATCACTTTTATGCTTTAGCCAGCTTTTTGACTTTTGAAAAATTTGCTCTTTATACGCAGCACAGTCATATTCAGCATAGCCATTATAGGGAGATGCTTGAGGTGGCAGCAAAATTTATGCAGCCCGATTTGTCCCTGCCAATGCTTAATGATACTAACTATGGACACCATTCATTCAAGGGATATCAGCTGATGGAATTTGTTTATAAACATACAGGCTCCTTGAAGCTGCTTCAAATCTTAAATGAAGTTTACCATATAGAGGGACGAAGAAATCTGGAGGCATTTTTTTATGGCGTTGATACGCTGGAGGTGACAGCACCTATAGAACTTTCAGTTTATCATACTGCTAAAGGTTCAGGCCATACGGTATTAAGGGGAAAGGATAACAGGTATTTATTATTTCGCCATGGTCCCTATGGGGGAGAACATGACCATTATGATAGGTTAGGTATTTCTTACCTGGCTCATAATGAACGGATTTCACCGGATTTAGGGACAACAGGTTATGGGGCGCTCTTGCATTATGACTATTATAAAAATACAGGGACGCATAATACAGTGATGATTAACGAAGAAAATCAGATGCCTGCAGCAGGGAAAGTCCTGAGGTTTGAAATCGCTGATGACATTACTTATATAGAGGCCGAGGTTGATTTTGGCGCCCCTTATACACTGCCGGACAGCTTTACAATCAAGCAGTGGGACGAGGAAAGCTATACGGGAGTGCGGATGATCAGAAAGATAGCATGGGCAGATACCTATATGGTGGATGTATTTGTTGTGGAAGGAGTCAATCAAGGGGTGATAGATTGGTGTATGCATTTTTGCGGCAAAAGAACAGTTAGGGACCCAAGAGAACAGCAGGTCAAAGCATTTTCAGATAAAAAACCCTTTAAATATTTAAACAATGTGACAGTCCTTCAAAACGAGAGGCATGTTAAAACGAACTTTGAGATAGGAAAAGCTAAAGTCAATGTGTTTACTTGCCTCAAAGAAGGAGAACTTTTCTATGGGGAGGGGCCGGATAACCCTTCGCTGAAAAATATTTCTTATATGATAGAGCGAGTTAGAGGAAATCGAGCAGTTTTTTTCAATGTGATCGAGTCTTATCAGGGACAAGAGACTATTTTGAATGTTGACTTTATCCAAGAAGGTAAAAAGGTTGAAGCGATTATTCATAAAAAAGACAAAAAAGATAAAATTGTATTTGAACTTTGAACAGGTTATACTAAAAAACGGAGACACCTACTACATCAAACGATGAGATGTACTCACACCCATGAGAAAGGATTTTGCTAAAGGATGATAAAACTATTTAAATCAGAGGTCATTTATAAGTATGATAATAAAGAAGTAAGAGAATATGTGGTGTCAAATGATACGATGGAAGTTAGAGTGATTAATATTGGCGCTAGTCTCACGGGAATTTACGTACCGGATAAAAACGGAAAAATGGAAAATGTTATTTTGGCTCATCAAAGTATAGCGGAGTATTTAAAAGGTTCACCGTATTTTGGCTCAATTGTAGGTAGGAGCGCCGGAAGGATTGCCTTTGGTAAATGTGAAGTGGGCGGTAAGTCAGTTCAGTTAACGATTAATTCGGATGTAAATCATATTCATGGAGGTTTTCAAAACTTAGGGGTTTCTTACTGGGACATTGAACTGCTGGAAGAGGGGGACGAAGCCATCATCTGTTGTACCATCAGCCAGAGAGATGGTCATGAAGGTTATCCAGGAAATGTGGACTTCAAGGTGTGTTATAGACTCAAGGGCAATTGTTTAACCTTGGAATATGAAGGCATCAGTGACCAAGAAACGATTATGAATCTGACCAATCATGCAGCTTTTAATCTGAGCGGAGCATGCAAAGAGACAATTGAAGATCACTATCTAAAAATAACATCCAATCAGGTGATGGAAGTAGATAAAAATAAAAATGTAATGGGCAATCAGCTGGAAGTTATGGATACAGCTTTTGACTTTAGAACGTTAGCCCAAATAGGCAGTCGATTAAAGAAAGGTCATCCGCAGTTTGAAATCACAAAAGGTATTGATCATGCCTATGTATTAGAGGCACCTCAAGAAATCGAACTGTTTGATGAAGTTTCAGGCAGGAGGATGAAGGTTGTAACAGATAGGGCTTGTGTGGTATGTTATACAACCAACTTCCTTGGTGCCAATGTGACTTTGCAAAATGGTGAGCCAGGCAGTCAACATATGGGTATTTGCCTTGAGACGCAAGACTTCCCAAATGGTGTTAATTTGAAGCATTATAAAACCAATCAGTTGTTTGCAGCCAATGAGAAATACCATAGTAAAACACAGCTGTATTTTACAGCGAACAACCAATAAATCAAGAGAGCAAAAATTGTGCAATAAAAAAGACAAGCTGGCGCGGTATAAAAGCATCTGCTTGTCTTTTTTTATTGTGATTAATATTCAAAGATATAGTTGTCCATCATCTGGTGGTTGTTAAGTGCTGCGTCACCGGTGAGTTTCTTTTGTCTCAGCGCCTTATCGCTTTTAAGTAGGGCACCGTAGATAATATCGATCACATATAAAAACATCAGATTATTAGAAAGTGACATAGAGTTATGGGCAGCTACTTTATCAGAGGTGATGAATTTGAGGTCAACTAAATCATTGAGTTTGGGAGAGTCATAGCTTGTTACAGTGATGATCTTGGCCCCTTGCTCACGACAAGCCGTCACTGCCTGATAAATATCTTTGCTGAGAATAGTGGGAGCAATGATAATCGCTAAATCAGTTTCGCGGATATTCATGGTGTTGATACACATGCCTAGCATATCTGTATGAGCTTTAGCAGGCAGTCCCACAAGATTGAGTTTAAACTCCAATTCCTGAGCAACAAATGAAGCATTAAAAAGAGCAAGAATTTGGATGTTTTGGGCAGATTTTATATACTCAACGGCCTTAAAGACCGTTTGCTCATCTAACATCGCAGATGTATTCATCAGCATTTGACGATAATCCATTGTCATGGATTCTATAAAGCCAGTTTCACTGCTATAGGTATTTTGCTTTTTCATACTATTATAGAAATTTTCTTGTGCAAGCGCAACTTTAAACCCATTAAAGCCTTTATAACCAAGCTTTTTACAGAAGCGGTTGATACTGGCTTCTGATGTACCTGTTTCCTTGGCAATCGTGGTGATGGTGCTTGAAACAACCCGTTCTGCATTGTTGATAACATATTGGCTGATTTCATTTTCACTCATTGTATAGTTAGGCTGCATTGAAATGATTTTTGCAATAACTGCTGGTACCATATTTTTACCTCACAAATCCATATTTACTTGTGAAATGATTGATTGTGATTAGTTTTAAAAAAAAAATTCAAAGAGGTTGACGGTTTGTGAAAATGATGATAATATAATCACATAAAAACACATTAAATAAAAATTTAGTTGTACAATGTGCACAAATAATAGAATTAAAATATGTTGTAATGACAGCTGCTTTGAAAATGGTTTTCAAAAAACAGCAGCAAATTTAAAAGAGAGGAAGTAGATATATGGCGAAAAAAAGGAATTTACAATCCTTTGATGTGGTGATTGCAGGAGGAGGCGTCTCGGGGTGTGCGGCAGCTATTGCAGCGGGAAGAAGTGGTGCTTCGGTACTTGTAATAGAACAGGCAGGCTACCTAGGTGGTACATTGACTTCTTGTGGTGTAGGCCCAATGATGACCTTTCATGCAGGGGAAAAGCAAATCATCCAAGGTGTCATGGGAGAACTGGTTGACCGCATGACAGAAAGAGGCTATTCTCCAGGGCATATCAGGGATACGACTGACTACATCAGTTATTTGACGCCTTTCAGTTCGGAAGGTTTAAAACTTATATTAGATGAGATGCTGGATGAAGTGGGCTGCAAAGTGCTTTTTCATACTTTTGTAGGATCGGTTCAGATAGAAAACAAGCAGATAACAGGTCTTACAATTTGCAATAAAGATGGATTAACTCAGGTATCTGCTAAAGTCTATATAGATGCAACAGGAGATGGAGACATTGCAGCTTGGGCAGGAGCAACCGTTATAAAAGGAAGAGAAACAGACGGGGCAATGCAGCCTATGACTACCAAAATGAAATTTTGCAATGTAGATACAGGGCTCTTAAGAAATCATATTCTTAGCCATGCAGAGGACTTTCCAAGACTCGTTAACAACATTGAACTCATCAATAACACACCCTATCTTGCAATAGCTGGTTTTATAGAAGAGTTTAAGAAGGCTAAAGCAGCAGGAGAGATTTCAATACCAAGAGAAGATATCCTGTTTTTTGAAACCTCTGTTCCGGGAGAATTTATTATCAATACAACTCGAATTATAGAGCATGATGCCACAGATGCATGGAGCTTAAGCGAAGCGGAAAAGATAGGTCGTGTGCAGTGCAGTGAGTTAGAGAAGTTCCTCCGTGACTATGTACCAGGTTTTGAAAAAGCCCATCTTGAGTTGACGGGACCTTCTATAGGCGTTAGACAATCAAGGCAGCTAAGAGGAAGCTATACTCTGACAGCAGAAGATATTTTGGAAAGAAAACCTTTTGATACAGTCATAGCTCATTCGGCTTACCCCATTGATATACATAACCCAAAAGGAGAGGGCACCGAAAGTACATTTATGTCTGAGCCAGGTACCTATTACAGCATACCCTATGAGATTATGGTGTGTGAAGAAGTAGAAAATCTTATCGTAACAGGCAGATGTGTATCTGCAACTTTTGAAGCACAAGCGGCCATACGAACAACACCTACAGCAGGTGCTCTGGGGCAGGCGGGCGGTATAGCAGCAGCTTTAGCTGTGCAAGAAGATATTTTGCCTAGAATTGTAGATGTTAAGAAGCTTCAAAGTGCATTAAAAGAGCAGGGAGCTTATTTGGAGATTTAAAACCAGTCATTTTATAACGATTTCGGCAGGTGTTAAACCTGTCTAAATAAATTCATTTTTATGAGGAGGTTCATATGAATACATTACAAGTTATAGGGATTCTTGGTATCTTTGCAGTACTCGTAGTACTTATGATGAGTCGCAAAATACCTACCATTTTGGCACTGCCTATTATGGCAGTAGGTATTTCATTTGTTGCAGGTATTCCTTTTATTGCAAAGGATGCAGAGACATTTACTATTGCAAAGGATGTGCTTGAAGGCGGTGCCATGAGGATGAGTACAGCCATTGCAGGACTTATCTTTGGAGGATGGTTTGGTAAAATGCTGACTAAGGTAGGCGTTACCAGAACCATTATTAGGAAGGCAGCAGAACTAGCAGGAGATAAGCCGCTGCCGATAGCTTTAGCCTTTTTGGCGGTATGCTCTGTTATATTTGCAGCATCCAATGGGTTAGGAATGGTAATCTTAGTTGGAACAATCATTTTACCTATTATGATTTCAGCAGGGATCAGCCCAGCAGTCAGTGGCATTGTACTTTTACTTGCCAACGGCATTGGTGTAACGTTTAGTGTAGGTACTTTAGGGGTTTACATAGATGTATTAGGATTACCCCTTGAAACGGTTACCGCTTATTCATGGCTTTGTGGTATTCCTCTTATTATTGCTTCAGTTGTCATGGTCGTTATATTTATCAAATTTAATGGTAAAATAAGTAAAGCATGGGCTATGCCAGCAGTAGAGCCTAATATCACGATGGAAAAAGGTGTAAGAACAGTAGCGCTCATTAGCCCAATTATTCCAGTTGTACTTGTTTTTGCATTTAAGATGCAGCTGGTACCAGCTATTTTAATTGGTGTTGTGTGTACACTTATTCTTTCAACACCTAAAAATCCTGTTCAAGTGGTTTCCAGTGCTTTTGTAGAAGGTATTCAGGATACGGCAGGGGCAGCAGCACTGATGATAGGCATCGGTATGACCCTCAAAGCAGTTATGGCACCACAGGTTTCAGAGATTTTACAGCCGCTTATTAATGCTATTATTCCTTCGAGTCCACTGATGTTTATCCTTGTATTTGGACTGCTTTCGCCTTTAGCTATATACAGAGGACCGCTGAATGTGTGGGGCTTAGGAAGTGGTATTGTAGCACTTTTAGCAGCAGCAGGCATGAATCCTATTGCAGCGATGGTTGCTCTTCGTCTGGACAGTAACGTACAGGCAGTGTGTGACCCAACCAACTCTCATAATGTTTGGGTAGCGGACTTTACCAAAACAGATGTTAATGAGTATCTTAAAAAAACAATTATTTGGATTGCGGTATCTACCTTTATTGGTCTTATTGCCGCCAGCTTTATGGTATTTTAATAAATAATCAAGAGTGCATAGAAGGAAGAAACTTCTGACTATGCACTGATTTTAAATTTGACAACTCTAAGGAAGTTGTTTCCTTTTGAATAGATACTGGAGGTTCTTATGAATAAAAAAGTCAGAATAGGTATTGACGTAGGCGGTACCTTTACAGATGCAGTTATTATAGATAATGAGACTTATGATGTCATGGCAAAAATGAAGATTCCGACCACCCATGAAGAAGGTGTAGCGGTTGGAGTTGTTAAAATCATTTCAACGCTTATGGAGGAAAATCATATCTTGCCAGAGGATGTGGTCTTTATTGCGCACGGGACAACTCAGGCTACCAATGCGCTGCTGGAAGGAGATGTAGCGTCTGTCGGGATCATCGGTATGGGAACAGGACTTGATGCGAGGAGCGCAAAAAGCGAAACCAATGTGGGGGATATTGAACTGGCACCCGGGAAATATCTAAAGTCAGCCCACCATTTTATTGACTCCACAGCGGTGAATGATGAGGCGATAGGAACGGCTGTAGCAGAGCTTCTAGGCCAAGAGGCAGAGGTTATTGTAGCATCAGAAGCCTATAGCGTTGATGACCCTGCTAATGAGCTGAAAGTTATGTCTTATGCAGCGGCAAAGGGGCTTTATACCACAGGAGGCCATGAGATTTCTCAGCTTTATGGACTCAAGATGCGCACTCGAACAGCTGTTGTGAATGCCAGCCTTATTCCTAAAATGATAGAAACGGCGAATATGACAGAAGCTGCCGTGCTAGACACTAAAATAGGCTCAAGCCTGATGATTATGCGCTGTGACGGCGGTGTCATGAGTATTAATGAAGTTCGTAAAAGACCGATACTTACAATGCTTTCAGGCCTGGCTGCCGGCGTAGCAGGGGCACTGATGTATGAAAAAATTTCAGATGGTATCTTTTTTGAAGTCGGAGGAACCAGTGTCGATATTTCTGTTATCAAAAATGGGAAGGTTATGATTAAATACGCTCAGGTAGGAGGACACAAGACGTATCTACAGTCTTTGGATGTACGTACACTTGGGGTGGCCGGCGGCAGTATGATCCGTGTCAAAGATAAAAAAATTACGGATATCGGTCCAAGAAGTGCTCATATTGCTGGGAAAAACTATGAGTGTTTTGTAGAAAATCAAGCCATTAAGGAAGCAAGTATTCAGTTTGTAAGTCCAAGAACCGATGATCCTTGTGAATATGCAACGATTTTGGCACAGGATGGCAAAGAGTATTCGCTGACACTGGCAGGGGCTGCCAACTTATTAGGGTATGTTCCAGAAGGTGACTATGCCCGTGGAAATATAGAGTGTACAAGAGCCGCTTGGGAAGCACTTGGGCGCCATGTGGGGCTGAGCTCAGAGGAAGCTGCCAAACAAGTGATGGAACTGGCTGTTAAAAAATTAGCTGTTGTAATCAATGAACTGATTAATGAATATGAGCTGGACCGTAAGTTTATTACCCTTGTAGGAGGAGGAGGCAGCGGTGCGGTTGTTGTCAATGCTTTAGCGGAGCACTTTGATTTTAAATGGAGAATCGCAGAAAATGCTCCTTATATCTCAACGATTGGTGTAGCTTTAGCGATGGTACGGGAGCAGCTGGAGAGAACGATTGTAAGCCCTACCGATGAGGATATCAAAAAAATCCGTGCAGATATTATCGAAAGGATTGTAAAGTCCGGTGCTAATGAAGAAACAGTGGATGTATCTATTGAGATAGATGCGCAAAAAAATGTCCTAAGGGCCGTGGCAACAGGCGCTACAGAACTGCGTAAAAAAGATTTGAATGCTGCAGAGCTTTCAAAGGAAGCCTTAAAGGGGATTTCGGCAGAAGCTTTAGTGACATCCCCAGAACAGGTTGAGTATATTTGCAGTACAGGCAGATGGCATCTTTTTGAAGCAAAGATTGCTAAAAAGATGATGTTTGGGCTTATTAATATAAAAAGAAAAAGTGCTTGTATCATTGACCGAGAAGGCGTTGTGCGTCTCAAAAAAGAGAAGGCTGAATATATTAAATTCCAAAAATCTAATCAAAAAGCACAGTTTAATGTCTTTTTAGATGAAAATACCACGTATTCAGATGCCAATGCAACCATTCCAAAGGTTTTTCTTTTTTACAGAGAAAAAATGCTGGATTTGACGGGGATGCAGACAGCAGAGCAGCTTTATTCCATCATGGATGTTGAAACAGAGCTGATGCAGCCTGAGGAAGAGATTATTGCGATTGCTTATAAATAAATTTTAGGGATAGGGGAGGTACCCATGACTATCAGTGATGAAACCCTTGCATTGTGTGAGTTATCCAATGATTTGCTGTTCCATAAAATACCCCAAGAAAGCTATAGCTATTATGTCAAAGGCGCACTGGAAGCGGGGAGGCTAGCGGCAAAGAAATATCTGGAGAAGGATATTAAAGAACTTTACAAAAGAAATAACATGACCATCACTTACTGTGAACAAGATAACATTTACTGCGGCGTGAGGTTAAGAGCTCAGGTAAGTATGGGGAAAACCGAAACAACAGTAAGTGTCTACACCAAATCTCTCGATGAATTTGCAAGTTTTAGTTCTTTTGAACAAGCAGCGCCTATTACGTATGAAACAGCCCTTGATATGCACCTTTGTCATGAGTTCTTTCATTTCTTAGAATATCAAGAGATTGGGTTTGTATCAGAAAAGCTGGAGCCAGTGGAAACAATAAAGCTTCCCTTTTTTACCCGAAAAGCACATATCAATAGGTGCAGTGAAGTAGCGGCCCATGCTTTTGCCAAAGAAATGCTAGGGCTTAGGCATCTCCCTAATATGTATGATTATATTTATCTGATGAATACTTCTAAAATGACGAGAGAAAACTTTGATAAAATGATAAAAGCATTTAGTATCAAAGGATAAAACGGACACTCGAAAGGCCGCTGCAAACTTGCAGCGGCCTTTCGAGTGTTATAGACTGATCTCTAAAATCAGCCTTTTTCAAGTGATAGGTCAGCGTTGTCAAATTCTGATCTGCCGAGTTTTCTAATTCCGTAATAAAACCATGTGCCTGTCAGTAAAGCTGACACTAGGTCCGCAAAGGGGGCGGCATAAAACAGACCGTTAATTCCCCAAATCTTAGGGAATATAATAATGGCAGGAATGAGAACGATTAGCTGTCTCGAGAGGGTTAAAAGCATAGATGATTTTGGTCTGCCGATAGCTTGAAAGAAATTGGCACAAATGATCTGAAACCCAATAATAGGTAAAAATAGAAACCACTTCAACAGCGCATCGCTGCCAAAGGCAATCAGTTCAGGTTCTTGGTTAAATAAGGTGATTAGCTGTTCAGGGAATAGTATGACGGCAGCATAACCTAATACGACAATGACAGTAGATGCTGTAATAGCAAGCTTTACTGCAGTTTTAATCCTATCATATTGTTTGGCTCCAAAATTATAACTGACTATAGGCTGAAGGCCTTGATTCAAACCGATAATAGGCATTAAAAGTATTGTTTGAAGACTGTTAATAATCCCCATACTGGATATGGCAATATCACCGCCATAGAGGAATAGACTTTTATTAAGAACCATATTTAAAAGGCTGGCAGCAACCTGCATTGAAAAACCAGGAAGCCCCAAAGAAGTTATTTTAGAGACAATAGAAAATTTAAGCTTCATGTACTTGAGTTTAAGCTTATTGCGGCTTTTTTTACCAAAGAAGTAAGCAATTACCCAAATAGTTGAAATGGCCTGCGCTAAGATGGTGGCGAGTGCGGCTCCTGTCATGCCCATCTTGAACACAAAGATAAATAAGGGATCCAGTAAGATATTGATACCTGCGCCTAAAAACATGGTCAGCATGGCAATCTTTGGATTACCATCAGCCCTTATAAAGTTGTTTAATCCCATACTGACTACCTGGAAAATAGCTCCAAAGAATATGACACGCATATATTCTGTAGCATAAGGCAATACAGCTTCACTGGCCCCAAATGCCGACAAGATGGGTTTTAAAAAAATCTGTCCTATGACCATAAAGGCAAAACCAGCTATAATCAAAAGAATAAAAGCATTGCCAAGGACATTTTCCGCTTTATCCTGCTGTTTTTCACCCAGTCGTATAGAGAAGAGTGTCGCACCTCCTACACCAAATAAAATACCTATAGCTAAAAGGATAATCATAATTGGAAAACCTATTGTGATACCTGCTAAACCGTTTGAACCTAAATCAGTGCTGTTACCAATAAAAATCCTATCAACAACATTGTATAAGGCATTAACCATCATTCCTATAATTGCGGGTATAGAGAACTTAACTAAAAGTTTTGATACTTTTTCTTGACCTAATGGATTGATATTTTCCATAATAGTGTCACTCCATTTCTTTTTTAAAATCAGTTTTTTCTACTTTTTCTACCATTTTTTGTAATGTAGAGAGTAGAATATCAACTGTCTCTTCGTCCATATCTTCTGTCAGAAACTCACTCCAGCTCCAGACTTCTTTTCTTATTTCATCTTTACAAAGTAGGGCTTTATCAGAAAGATAAACTCTGTTGAAGCGCTTATCGACATCATCCTTATCACGGGTTATATAGCCTTTTTTTTCGAGAGATTTGACAGCTCTTGCAGTGGCTGATTTATCTATAGCCATATGAACACACAGATCTTCTTGTGTTATGCCGTCTTTCTTATATAAATGAAGCAAAAAAGCATATTCAGAAGAGGTAACATCAAATTTTTTTAAATGGTAGTTCATATAGATTTGAGCATGCCTATGGAGAATAGATATGAGGCGTCCGATACTTATTTGCATAATAATCACTCCTTAGTTGAGATGTCAACTATTAGAGTATACAACTGTATTGTTGACTTGTCAACTAGTTGAAGGCCATAAAAGAGATTTTAGACTATATGCATCAATATTAAAGATTTAAAATTTATTTTGAGCAATAGAAGATTGGGATGACTGAATCTTGCCTTAGGAGAAATAGACTTTCGGTCAAATAAACTTATCACAGAATATAATTTGCTAAGATATCCTTCACCTTTTTGATTTCTTGCCAGTCTGTTTCAAAGATAATGTATTCGGATAAAATAGGAAGCCCCATATTTATAGCCTCAGGTCTATAAAGCATGGGGCTTTCTTTTTCTTTCTTGCCTGAAAGATGAAAAGCTTTAGCACCGGTTCCTTTTAGCACCTGTTCAATCGTGTTGGCATTTAGTCCGCTTCCCACTAAAATGCCGATTTGACTTCCTGCTTGATTAACGAATGCTTTGATATGTGACATACCTTGGAGGCAGGTTTGTTGTTGTCCTGATGTAAGGATGGTATCAAAACCAAGGGATTTTGCCTGCTCAATGGCTTTAAAAGGATCTCGGCACACATCAAAAGCTCTGTGCAGTGTAATATGAAGGGGTTTCGCCAAATCGATAAGGATTTTTAAACGTTCGATATCTAACTCACCATCGGGAGTCAAGATACCAATAACAACACCAGAGGCACCATGCTCTTTGGCGATCCCAATTTCTCTTTTGATGGATTCAAACTCAAAGGGGCTGTAACAAAAATCTCCAAAACGAGGACGTATAAGGACATGGAAAGGAATGGTTACAGCTTCATTAACCAACTGAATCAAACTGAGAGGAGGCGTTGTTCCACCTATTATAAGATTACTGCAAAGCTCCAACCGTGAGGCGCCGGCTTTCTGTGCTGCAAGTGCAGAGTCTACCGAGTCTACGCATACTTCTAATATATAGTGGCTCATGATTTTTTCACCCTTTCTAAAAATGATTTAAGCTCTAAATGAGATTTTCTATAGTAATGGCCTTATTATAACAGCTAATTTATAGAGTTGCTATAAGTTGTTTTAAAGCAAATTAGAATAAAATGTAAAAACCGTACTGTAAGTATAATGTGCCTAAAATGACGTATACTAACGATGTAAAACCCAATATGAATGTAGGAGGTAAGTTATATGAGATATTATAATCACCAAAGCATTCATGCTTTTGGAGTAAGTTATGAGGCTTCCGCCGGA
>JAQSYC010000336.1 GCA_029256345.1 Clostridia bacterium
TTGACAATGGCAACAAAAAATGTTATAGTACATTGTAAAATAAAACTAAATAAGATTCTTATCCAGAGAGGTGGAGGGACAGGGCCCTATGAAACCCGGCAACCTAGCAGCAGCTAAGGTGCCAATTCCCGCGCATAACTATGCGTAAGATGAGGATGTATGATTGCTAATCGGACCTCATTCATAATGAGGTTTTTTTATTTGCTTTCTGTTAATCCTAATAGTAAAAACATGAGGAGGGCTTTAAATGGCAAAAAGATTATTTACATCAGAATCGGTAACAGAAGGACATCCAGACAAAATGGCAGATCAAATATCTGATGCGGTACTAGATGCAATTTATGCACAAGATCCAACCGCAAGGGTTGCTTGTGAAACAGCACTTACAACAGGGCTTGTACTGGTTATGGGGGAAATATCAACAAGTTGTTATGTTGATATTAACAAAACAGTAAGAGATACAATTAATGAAATCGGATATAACAATCCAGATTATGGATTTGATGGACATTCTTGCGGAGTGATTATTGCTTTAGACGAACAGTCAGCAGATATCGCAATGGGAGTAGACAAAGCTTTAGAAGCAAAACGTGGTGAAATGGCAGACAGTGCCATTGAAGCTATCGGTGCAGGGGACCAAGGCATGATGTTTGGTTTTGCATGTGATGAAACCCCAGAGCTTATGCCAATGCCTATCTCTTTGGCTCATAGATTATCCCAAAAATTATCAGAAGTTCGTAAAAATGGAACACTCAGTTATCTGAGACCAGATGGCAAAACCCAAGTAACTGTAGAGTACGATGGTGACAAACTTGTCAGAATAGATGCGGTTGTTGTTTCGACACAGCATTCAGAAGAGGTAACACAAGAGCAAATTCATGCAGATATTATGGAATATGTCATCAGACCTATTGTTCCAGCAGAGCTTTTGGACGACAATACAAAATACTTTATCAATCCAACCGGTAGGTTTGTAATCGGAGGACCAGTAGGGGATTCAGGGCTTACAGGACGTAAGATTATAGTAGACACATATGGTGGGTATGCAAGCCACGGCGGCGGTGCTTTCTCAGGAAAAGATCCCACTAAGGTAGACCGCTCTGCAGCCTATGCGGCCAGATACGTAGCTAAAAATATCGTAGCAGCAGGTCTTGCTAAGAAGTGTGAGATAGAACTGGCATATGCTATCGGTGTTGCAAAACCTGTATCTGTACTTGTTAATACTCACGGAACAGGGCTTGTAAGTGACGAAGTGTTAGTAGATATCGTTAACAAACACTTCGACCTTAGACCAGCAGGTATCATCAAGATGCTGGATCTTAGAAGACCAATCTACAAAAAGGCAGAAATAAAATAATATCTCAAGCATTTCATAAATATCAGTAATGGGGGCACTAGTGTCCCCTATTTTTTATAGAGTTTTATAGGTATATGGAAAACATTAACAGCCGTAATCATACAAATTTAATATCCATTTTATTGAAAAAAAGATAAAAACTGGGTATAATATAGAAGGTCAAACATAAAAAACACACATTATGGAGGGTAAAATGAAAAGAAAAATGATAGCAATGCTAATAGCATCGTTGATGATGCTGGGATCTACAGGCTGTAGCACGGAAGGATTAAATCTATACAATGAAATAGAAAAAGCCAGTACTTGGGATTATCAAGAACTGAAAGGAGATTTAGCTGTATCCGTACAAGGAGAGGATCAAGAGATTAATCTTGAAGCAGATTTTACAGTATACAACGATATCAAAGAAAATCTGGGGTATGCAGATATCATGGTTACAGAGATTAACTTAGGAGAACTTAAGGTTGAAACTGACTTACCCACCGTTAGGCTGTATGTAGATAAGCAAACCATCTATATTAGCAGAGACTATTTTACACAGCTTTTCGAAACCACAGGGGCCCCTGTTCCAGAGGCGCTCAGGGAAATAGAAGCGGAATACATAGGATTTAATAGCATGGGAGAAGCGCAGCTAGAAGAGGTTGATTATAAAGAAATAAATGGAGTCGTTCAGGAGCTCTTTAAAGGCTCAGAGATTAAGGTGCCTATTACTCAAAAAGGCAGAACCTATACTATAGAACTGGATTCTAACCAAATGGCAGATTTGTCAGTAGCGTTTATCAGTGAAATGGTAGAAAAAATGGATCTAATGAACACATATAGTGACACCACCCTTACACCAGAAGCAATAAAGGCTCAAAATGAAGAGATGCTTAAGGTGCTAGATGAAGGAAAAGAAATGGTCAAACCTATGATAGATGGCAGTCATTTAAAAGTGACATATGATTTTAAAGACAATACATTCAGTGAGGCAATAGACATGTCACTTAAAGTGACACCAGAAGAAGAAAGTATATTTGTAAATGTGAGTATACATAGTGAAGCTACAAAAGTTCAGAAAAAAGAGTTTGAGCTTCCAAAGAGCAGTGTAGTCTACTCTATGGAGGAAATAGCAGGAATTTTCGGAGAAACTTCTTATCCAGAACTGACAGAATCAGTAGCATGGATAGAGCAAAACCAAACGATTACGGCGAATAATGAAACATACATCCCACTTAGGCAAACAATGGAAGAACTTGGTTACAACGTAAAATACGATGTCAACACCAAAAAATCAGCTATCACAGCTTACGAGGAAGAGGTGACTGTTGTGACGATTATACAAAATGGTATCTCCTATATTGCTTTAAGTGAGCTTGACGCATTAGGATTTTACACTGAAGAAAATGAAGAGTATATCGTTGTTGAAGATTTAATGGTATTTAATTAAGCTGTACGTAGAAAGCTGCGTAATCTAAACTTAATATCTGATTTATTGATAAAATACTGTCAATCAGGTATAATGGAGGTATTCAAGTTAATAAAAACAGATGGAGGGTTAAGATGAAAAAGAAAATAGTAGCGATGCTGATGGCATCACTGATGATGCTGGGAGCCACAGGCTGCAGCACAGAAGGACTCAAGCTCTACAAAGAAATAGAGAAAACAAGTACTTGGGATTACGAAGAAACAAAAGGCGATATGACTGTATCCGTACAAGCGGAGGATGAAACGGTTAATTTACACCTATTAAAATATCACCGGTTAAACTATATGTTGATAAAAGCACAATATATATCAGTAAAACTTATTTCACAGACTTATTTGCTGCTTCAGGATCTCCGGTTCCAGAAGGTTTTAAAGCGATAAAAGCTGAATACATAGGTATCGATACAGTTGGTGAGCTGCAGGCGGGTGCCATTGATAAAGAAAAAGCACAGCTTTTATTTGAAAAGTTATTTAAGGACTCAAAGATTAAAATGCCAATTATTCAAAAAGACAGAAGTTATACTATCGAGCTAGATTCAAGCCAAATGGTAGATTTATCAGTACAGTTTATCAGTGAGATGATGAGTAAAATAGATATTCTTAATGAGTACAGTGATACAGGCATTACACAAGAAGAGATAGATGCTCAAAAAGAAGAGACTTTATTAGCTTTAAATCAAGGCAAAGAAGCCATCAAGCCGATGGTAGACGGCAGTGACTTAAAGGTTACTTATACCTTTAAGGATGATAGCTATACACAAGCTATGGATATGGGACTTAAAATTACGGCTGGAGAAGCTCCAGTTATTGTGAAGGTTGCGGTAAAGAGCGAAGGCACAAAGGCAGTGAAGAAAGATATCACCCTTCCAACTAGTAAAGCAAAGAATTCAACTATTTTGCTTATACAGGGGGCGCTTGGCAAGTAGGAACATCTTTCGGGGCTTACTAAATGTGAAAGATATATTTACAGAATTCGAAAAGGTGTTCTAGCATAGGTACATCAGCGGGGCTTGGTTAGATGAACTTGGTGAGGATATAAATGGCGTACTGCTACTATACATGCTGTAAATAATTGAGGATTATTTATCCACCCGTTGTGAGGTTTTTGTGGATATGGTATACTTTGTAGATAAATAATGTGGACAAAAATCATGCATAAAAGTGGTGAGTGAAT
>JAQSYC010000053.1 GCA_029256345.1 Clostridia bacterium
TTTGAAAGCGTACTTGAATGGACTAAGACCAAAGGATTAACCGAGAAGACTTATACTTTGGAAGAGATTAGTGACTTTTCGTTTATTGAACAGGAGTAGTGCAGCAAAATCTTGCATTGAAAGGATTTGACAAAAGGTGATTCACATAAAGAGCTTAGGCTATAGCTATGGGAATGAAGAGGTTCTAAAAGATGTGCATTTGAATATCCCAGAGAAAACAACCTGTGCTGTTATTGGACCATCGGGTTGCGGCAAAACAACGCTGCTCTATATTTTAGCAGGACTTCTCAAGGGTTATAAAGGAGAAGTCTATGTGTCAGGAAGGCCTTTGGCAGGCGTTAGAAAAGAGACAGGCATCATCCTTCAGGACGGAGGGCTTTTGCCATGGAAAACGGTAGGGGAAAACATTGCATTAGGTATTTATGCAAAGCGGCGCACAAAGATGCCTGCATCTTTGCAGGTAAGAAAAGAAGATAAAAGAGTCATGCAGGAAAAAATAGATAACGTATTATGTGAACTTGATATTAAAGCACATTGCGACAAATTTCCTAGTCAGCTCAGCGGGGGACAAAAGCAAAGGGCGGCTATTGCCAGAGCTTTAGTAACGGATTCAGATCTGCTGCTCTTTGATGAAATCTCGTCGGCACTAGATGCTGTCACAAAAGAAAAGATTCAAGAGTTGATCCTAAGGCTACAGCAAAAAAATGGTCTAACCTTGATGACGATTACCCATAGCATAGAGGAAGCTATATTTTTGGGACAGCAGATTGTCGTTATGGAAAAATCAAAGATTAAACAGATTATAGAAAATCCGTATTATGGAAAAAGAATGCTTTATTCGGATGAGGCATATTATGAACTGTATCAGGTGGTGAGGACATTTCTTTATGAAGGAGAAAAGCGATGAAAGGACTAAGAAGAGTTGTTCAAAGCAAGACCTTACATGGTTTTTTAATACTGCTTGTTATCTGGGAACTAACCCATCAGCTGCTGCATTCAAATATTGTGCCAAATCCTATTGCAACGGGTGTGGTATTTGTTAGACTTATGAGCCAAGAACTGCTTTGGCACATGGGAGCCAGTCTCCTAAGAATTGGTGTGGCCATCGTTATAGCGATGCTGATTGGCATCCCTTTGGGTCTATGGACAGGGAGCAGCAAGAGGGCAGACGCTGTTTTCTCTCCGGTAGTTTATGTACTGTATCCCCTGCCCAAAATAGCTTTTTTACCTGTATTTATGTTGCTTTTTGGACTCGGAAATGTCTCTAAGATTATTTTAGTGGTGACAATTATTGTGTTTCAAATTCTTTTAGGAACAAGAGACGGGGTTAAGGAGATTCCTAAAGAACTTTATTATGCAGTAAAAGCACTGGGATCAGATCAGTGGACTATGTACAGGCATCTCATTATTCCTGCTGTACTGCCTAAAATGATTTCTTCTCTAAGGATAAGTGTAGGAATAGGTCTATCTGCTCTGTTTTTTAGTGAAAACTATGCAGCCAGCTATGGCATTGGGTATTTTATCATGGATGCATGGGCAGTTATGAAATACAAGGAAATGTTTGCGGGTATATTAGCTTTGGGGATTATGAGTTTTTTGTTATTTAAAGCCATCGACTTACTAGAAAAAAGACTTTGTAGTTGGATGTTTATTAGTCAATAACAAAGTAGTGTTATGTTGACAAAACAACCTGCTTCCTATACCCTAAAGGAGTATACCGGAGTTTATGATGAGAATGGAGAATAGGCATGAGACAATGTATGGATATTCCGAAAGTACATGCAAGATTAAAACGTATTGAAGGGCAAGTAAGAGGCATTTCGGACATGATAGATAAGGATGTTCCTTGTGAAGATCTTCTGGTACAAATCAATGCTGCAAAATCAGCCTTGCACAAGGTTGGGCAGATTATTTTAGAGGGGCACCTGCAGCACTGCGTCCGTGAGGGTATTGAGCATGGAGATGCAGACAAAACCATTTCGGATTTTGCCAAAGCAGTAGAGCATTTTTCACGGATGGTCTAATAACAGAGAAAAGTTTAACCCATCCATAGGAGAATAGCTCACCGTGGGTGGGTCTTTTATGTGTGCATAAAACAGACGTAATCTAACGCGTATTTTTAGCTAAAGAGAATAAAAAGAAGAAATATGTTGAAAAAAGACAAAATAGTATTGGAATATTGTCGAAGTAAAGTTATTATAGAGGTACAAGTGTTGATTTTGGGCAGTATCTGATGAGAGTAGAAAAATATTGGATGCGGCATTCAGTAGGCGTATCTTAAAGGTTAAAGGAAAGAAGGTTAGACTTACCGTGATAAATGGATTACTTTGGCATATATTTGAGTACGGTATTATTTTAATTGATTTTATATTTGCATATGTATTTCTAAAGGGGATACTTGATAGAAACACGAAAGTTCCTGACCGTTTGGCATATGGTCTCATTTTCGGTTTGGCCACTTTAGTTTTTGCGTTAAGCCGAGTGGCTAAGTTTTCAGCGGCTCAAATGATTGGGTCTTATTTATGTTGCATAGTCATAGCACTTATCCTTTTTAAAGGAAGATTCCTTGTCCGTCTTTTTTGGGCAACAATGTACATGGTTGGAATCGCTGTTATCGAGAGTATGATTATCTATGTTTCTTCTGCTATTACAAAAATAGATGTCATTACACTTGCGCTCTCCTTAAATTGGTATAGAATTGTTTTTTGTATTTTTTCAAAATTAGTAACTTATATTTATATAAGGTTAGTGGGCAGAACAACTCGCAGAAATTTTAATAATATCCCTTCACGATTTTATAAAATCATAATCACTGTTTTTATTGTTTCGACCTTATCCATGCTGTTAATTATGGATATTGGAGTGGCTGTTAAAGATGATGAGAGTGTTGGATTTGCGTTAGTTTGGATTTCAGCTGGCATACTTATTTTAACGATTACTGTGTATCAAATCTTTCAGTATATGTCAGATTACTTTGAAAAAGAAACCCAGCACCATATTATGCAGTATCAAAATCAAGTTATGATGCAAACAGCTTTAGATAGAGATGAAGCAAATAAAGAAGTCAGAAGAATTTGGCATGATTTCAATAATCATATTAGCTGCATTGATATGCTTCTTCAAATGAATAACATAGTAAGAGCGAGAAAGTATATAGCAGGTATGCAGATTAATAGTAAAGTTGCTCATTTTGAGATTAAAACAGGAAATGAAATTGCTGATGCTGTTCTTAATCAGAAATATAAGAAAGCCCAAAAACACAACATTCGATTTAAAGTTGAAGGTCAATTAACAGATGATATTAATATCAATGAAGTCGATCTATGTTCTTTAATGAGCAATGCACTGGATAATGCCATTGAAGCTAATTTGAAAGTTTTAGATGAATCCCTTAGGGCCATTAGCGTTCAGATTAAACCCGAAAATCGTTGTTTGTTTTTAGAAATAACTAATACAGTAGATAAAAATGTGACAAATACAAAAATTGTAGGCACAACAAAAGAAGATAGGAAGAATCATGGATTTGGGATGCTTAATATGAAAACAATTGCAGAAAAATACCAAGGTTATATGAATTATCATTTTAAAGAAGATTCCTTCAACTTATCAATCATGTTAAAAGCAGTATAGAAATCACTGGAAAAAAGGGTTGTCGCACTAGAAAATTTACATACAATATGTTGCTTTGCTAATTTAAAATTAGGACAATATATTGTAGTAGTTATTCTTAATGCGACAGCCCTTTGCTCTTTTATAGATTAACATGATACTACAGTGGAGAGAGTTATTAACTATCCCCTACTGGATTGAAAAGGGGTATAACAGGGGTAAAAGTAAAGTGTTATTTTACTTCGGTAGCGCCGCTAACTGTCCCTTCATTTTCTAACTTAAAGCTATCCATATACTCCTGACTGGCAAAATACACATTGCCTTCAACTTTTGCATCAACGACAGAAAAGTTATTTGCTTCAACATAAACATCCCCGATAAAAGTTCCGCCTTGAATTCTTGCATTTGAACTCTTAATTGTGAGCTTTGGCGCCGTCAAAGAGAATCTATCCGTTACATTTTTATCTGCATCTTGGGCATAGAGAGCTATTTTGCGCTGGATAGCATCTGTACCATCATCATTTTTTTTACCATTTTTAAATTCACCGTCTAAAATAAGCTCTTTATCAAAGGTTAAATCTTTAAGGGTCGCAATGATCCACTCACCATCTTTACTGATAGCATTTTCAAAATCAGTTTCATTATCTACTATAGAAGCAGTTGTTACGGCATCTACAGGGGTTTCGGCAGCTGGAGATTCGGGCTGGAGATTCGGTTGCTGGGGTATTAGTGGCAGGAGATTCAGCAGCAGGGGACTCTGTTCCTGGGGTTTCCGGTACTGGGGATTCATTAGGTGAGCAGCCTGCAAGTAAAATAGCTGCTACTGTTAAAGATAATAGTAAAGCTTTCAATTTCATCGATAATACCTCCTTTAATTTTTTACATAAAGCATGTAAAACTTTATTTCATAAGGATAAGTATAGCACCGCCATAAAAAAGTAACAACGCGTGGGGCGTGCATAATAACAGGAAATTTTTAACAAATACAATGGTTATTTGTACCAAATGCTATATTGACAACTTTTTAATAATAATATACCATATAGGGGTATACAGTATATTATTATTAAATTGGAGTTGGTGACATGAAAGTATGGTTAGCAGATGGAGAAAAACGCACGATTTTATGGCTGGTATTATCAGGTATATCTCTTCTTATAAGTTTTTTCAATATTTTGGGAGATGCCTTGCCAGTTGACGTAGCTTGGGTGGCTATTGTGTTATGCGGTATGCCTATTATTTTAGGTGCGGTTAAGGGCCTTATTACGGAGTTTGATATCAAAGCAGATGTGCTGGTATCCATTGCCCTTGTTGCAGCTGTATTTATTGGAGAAGTTTTTGCAGCAGGGGAAGTAGCTTTTATTATGGCCATAGGGGCACTGTTGGAAGAAAGGACAGTGGCTAAAGCCAGGGCGGGCATAGAAAAGCTGGTTCATCTTACACCGAGGACAGCAAGAGTTATTAGGGACGGCATAGAAAGCATAATGCCGGCAGAAGAGGTGGTTTTCAGCGGTACAGTCAATCAATTTGGCACCTTTGAGATGAAAGCAATAAAGGTTGGGGAAAACAGTTCCCTGCAGAGGATGATCAGACTGGTAGAGTCAGCTGATGCCAGCAAAGCAAAGATTGTGGGTCTTGCCGATAGGTGGGCGACTTGGATTGTAGTCATCGCACTAACAGCGGCGGCGGGAACATGGTTTGTTACAGGAGAAGTCATACGTTCTGTCACCATACTGGTTGTATTCTGTCCCTGTGCCCTCGTGCTCGCAACACCTACTGCTATCATGGCGGGTATTGGTAATGCCACAAAATATGGTATTCTTATACGGGAAGGAGATGCTCTGGAAAGACTGGCAAAGGTGAAGCATATGGCTTTTGATAAAACAGGTACTCTAACTTATGGAAAGCCTAGTGTTACAGCAGTTCAAAGTCTAAATGGGCATCGGTCTATCAAAGATTTATTAGTCTTGACGGCCTCGGCAGAGCTTAGGTCAGAACATCCTCTAGGAAAGGCTATTATCACTTACTTCAAGTCTGAAACCGATACTTTGCCTAGAGCGCCCGAAGAGTTTGAGATGTTTGCAGGGCGGGGAGTGAGAGCTGTTTTGGGAGAAAAAATAATCCATGCAGGGAATACTAAATTATTAGTGGAGCAAGGCATTTCTTTACCTCAGGTGGCAATAGATCAGACCCAGGTCTATGAAAAAGAAGGCTGCAGTATTATCTATGTAGCAGTTAATCATACACTAGAAGGCTTTGTTGCTCTTTCGGATACCCTTAGAAAAGATGCCAATCAGGTAGTAAATGGGATACAAGCTTCTGGCTTAAAAGTACTGCTTCTTACAGGAGACAGCACTAGGGCAGCTTCCCACATGGCGAAGCTTACAGGCATCACAACTGTACATACCCAGTGTCTGCCGGAGGATAAACTGGCTATTATTGAATCTTACCAAAGTACAAATGAAATGGTTTGTATGGTTGGGGATGGAGTCAATGATGCGCCTGCGCTAAAAAAAGCTTATGTAGGTATTGCTATGGGAGGCATCGGCAGTGATATTGCAGTGGACGCTGCAGATATTGCACTGGTTGGAGATGATATCAAACATATACCCCATCTGATAAGGTTGTCTAAGCAAACGATGGGAACCATCAAGCTGAACTTGATACTTTCGATGGCGCTGAATTTCATTGCTATTTTATTAGCTATGACAGGTCTTTTAAACCCTATCATGGGAGCACTAGTACATAATGTGGGATCAGTTGCAGTGATTATTAATTCATCATTATTATTACATTTAAAAGAAGAAAAGCTATAAAATCTTTTATCTATCTTGACGCCTCTTATTGCAATACTTTATAATAAGTTTTAGAACAATAGAACATATGTTTTGCTTGCTTCAAACTTAGTCATATAATTAGAAATGAGGGCTTATGGAAACAGAGAATAGAATAGACGATACTTCCTTTTTGAACTGGAAGGTGAAGACAGCTTTATTTTTATCCAGCCAAACCATCTCACTATTTGGTTCGTCTTTGGTGCAGTTTGCAATTATCTGGTATATAGCCAGAACAACAAATTCAGGGATCATGATTACCTTGTCTACGATATGCGGCTTTTTACCCCAATTGGGCATCTCTTTATTTGCGGGAGTATGGGCAGACAGATACAACCGTAAGCTACTCATTGTGTTATCAGACGGACTGATTGCGGTGTCCACACTGGTTTTAGCCATCATACTTTTAATGGGCTATGAAAGTATGTGGGTATTGTTTTTAGTTTCGGGCATCCGTTCATTTGGCACAGGAATTCAGATGCCAGCGGTCAACGCACTTATTCCTCAGATTGTACCAGAGGAAAAGCTGATGAGGGTCAATGGCATTAATGGCACCATCCAATCCTTGATCTTTTTGGTATCTCCTGCTGTAAGTGGCACGATACTCACCTATGGTGCATTTGAAAATATATTATTTGTGGATGTTGTTACAGCGGCTATAGGTATTTCAATATTACTGACACTGAAGGTTGCGTCGCATAAAAAAGCCCTTGAAAAACAAGATACAGATTATTTCTATGATCTTAAGGAAGGGATTAAATATTCCCTTAGTCATTCTTTTATTAGACACTTACTTATTTTTTACGCTATTTTTACTTTTTTAATTGTTCCGGCAGCCTTTTTGAATGTATTGATGGTAACACGTACCTTTGGAGACGAATATTGGAGGCTTACAGCTAATGAAATGAGTTTTTTTGTGGGATCAATACTTGGGGGGATTGTGATGTCCACCTGGGGAGGTTTTAAAAATCGGATTATCACTATTGCTGTAAGCTGTTGTGCTTTTGGTCTTTTAACAGTAGCGGTCGGAGTGACTAAGGTATTTTATATTTATTTAGGTATCATGGTATTAACTGGGATGACCATGCCCTTTTTCAATTCACCTGCAATGGTTTTGCTACAAGAGAAGGTAGAGAGTGATATGCAGGGAAGGGTATTTAGCTTCATACAGATTGTGTCAGCAGGATTGATGCCGCTGGGGATGATATTATTTGGGCCTTTAGCGGATATTATAAAGATAGAAGTACTGATGATTATAACAGGGGTACTCCTTATTGTATTAGGTATCAGTATTTTTTATAATAAGGATTTTATCAAAGAGGGATAGCAGAAGCTATTCCCTTTTTACTGTCGAAACTTGCTAATGAAATTTGTAGGAAAAGCTTTTGCAGTGTGCTACTATAGGTTTAGATTGATATTTAAAGGAGTCCTTATCATGAGAAAGGGTCATTTTTCTTTCTATTTACTGATGGTTATTTTAAATGTACTTCCATTTATACCACTGTCCATAAAAGGCATCTGTGGTCTTATTTGCATCATTATAGCTTGTATTAAAATGAGTCTGAAAGATGGACTCATTACAGCCACAATATGGGTGCTTTTTGGATTTGCTAACTTTATTTTAAAGATAAATGTAGATTATAAAGCTGGAGTTTCAGCTATGTTTTTAGGTACGATACTCTATTACCTAACAGCATTTTATTTTGGAACTTTTACAGAGGCCCTCAAAAATAAAAATAAGCAGCTGACTCAAGAGATAGAAAGAAGAAAAGAAGTAGAAAGGCAACTCAATGAAAAACTAGACTTGATACAAAGTTATATGACAAACAAACAAACAATAGACGAAATATTAGAGCATGAAAAGATGCAGACCGAGTTTTTCTCAAATATTTCTCATGAGTTAAGAACACCACTCAATGTCATCCTAGGGTCTGTGCAGCTTATAGAACTCTATATGAATGACGAGGATTGGGCAAAAAGCAAGGGAAAGATGGTCAGAAACGTAGGAACGATGAAACAAAATTGCTACAGGCTATTAAAACTTGTTAACAATTTAATAGATATTACTAAGATTGATGCAAAGGCTTTTGAGATTCATCTCGAAAGCTGTAATATTATAAGTACAATCGAAGAGATTACATTATCAGTATCAGACTATGCAGCGCAGAAGGGTATTCATATTGTGTTTGATACAGAGATAGAAGAAAAAATGATGGCTTGTGATGATGAAAAGATAGAGAGAATTTTATTAAACTTGCTTTCTAATGCTATAAAGTTTACACCAAATGGAGGAGACATATTTGTTAATGTCTATGATTTAGGTGAGGGGATTAGCATCAAGGTAGAAGATCATGGTATTGGTATACCAGCAGATAAGCAAAGTCAGATTTTTAAAAGATTTTTTCAGGTAGATGAGATGTTCACACGTCAAAATGAGGGCAGCGGGATAGGATTAAGTCTTGTAAAGTCTTTAGTCGAAATGCATGGAGGCACCATAAGCTTTGAAAGCAAGGAGGGAATAGGAACAAGCTTTGTCATCAGCTTGCCCTTAAAAGAAGCTCCCCAAAAACAGCAGCAGTGCAGTATTCTTGCAAAGCAGGCACCCATTGAAAGAATAAATGTTGAATTCTCAGATATCTACGGTATGAGATGCTCCTAAAATGAGTATCTCATTTTAGTTTGTAAAAATATTGTATAGTGCTATATGTGAGGTTTTTTATAGATGTATCAAATGAGTGATGTGTAAAATATATTTGTAAATAAAATAAATATATAAAAATATTAAATAATAATATTGACAATAATAATGAATTTTAGTAATATATGTGCATAACTTGTTATACAAGTAACAAGTAACAAGTATAAATAATAAAATAAGGAGGGAGTTAAAGATGGCTGTAGGCAAAAATTTAGAAAAATTATTTTCTTTAGAAAACAAAGTGATTGTTTTAACTGGTGCTGCTGGTGGTATAGGCAGTGTGTTGGCGAAGGGGCTCGCTGGTGCTGGAGGTGATATGGTATTATGTGATGTTGCAATGGACCCGTTGCATCAAGTAGAGAAAGAGATTGTTGACAATGGTGATCGGGCAAAGAGTTTTGAACTAGATATTATGAATATAGAGTCAATTAAGACTTTTGTGGATACAGTTATAGCAGAGTATGGAAAAATAGATGTACTTATTAATTGTGCAGGCATCAACAAGAGAGAAGGATTTTTAGATGTAGAAGAAAGTACTTATGATAAGTTAATGGGTATCAACCTAAAGGGTGTATTTTTCTTATCTCAGGAAGTTGCAAAACATATGATTAAGGTTAAGCGTGGGAATATCATTAATATGTCATCTCATAATGCAGTAGGTATGTTAGGTGGCTGCAGCGTTTATGGAGCGACAAAAAGTGCTTTGACAGCTTTAACACGGTCAATGGCTGTGGAATGGGCACAATATGGCATACGAGCAAACGCTATTGCACCTGGACATATTATAACGCCGTTAACTACAGTAACTTGGGAACACCCTGAGAGAAGCCAATATCTAAAAGAAAGAATAGCCATGGAACGCCCAGGTACGCCAGAAGAAGTTCTTGGATTGACGGTTATGTTAGCATCAGATTCCTCCAGCTATATGTCCGGGATGATGTATCATATTGATGGCGGATGTTTAGCAGGCGGTAAGCCTTGGCCTTATGATACAAAATACTAAAAAATAATAAAAAAGGGAACAGGAGATACATATTGCATTTTACCTATACTCATGTTATTATCCGGCTATATTAAAGGTGATAGATAACTTTAAAAAATGAAAATGAGGTAAGTGCATATGAAAACAGTAATACAACCTGTAAAGAAAACAAATGTAAGCCATGAGGTGTTTGAGCAGCTTAAACAGATGCTGTTAAGAGGAGATATAAAACCGGGAGAAAAATTCCTCTCAGAGAATGAACTGGCAGAAGCGTTTGGAGTTAGTCGGATGACAGCAAGACAAGCAGTACAAAAGTTAGCTGTACTTGGCTTGTTAGAGACGAGATTAGGTGAAGGCTCCTTTGTAAAAAAGATTCAGCCAGGGATGGCGATGAATGGAATTATATCGGCTATTTATTTAAGTGAAAATTCTCTTTTAGAAGTTCTGGAATTTCGTACGGTCATCGAAGGGAAAATTGCAAGAATCGCCACTGATAAGGCCGTTTATAAAGATATAGAGGAGCTAGAAGAGATTTGGGCGTGCATGCAAAAAAATAAAGACAACAAGAGAGAATTTGCCCAAGCTGATATGGATTTCCATGTCAAATTGGCTAGTATTACAAACAACTCCATCTTTGCAGAGACCTATCATATTATTAATGATATTATGAAAATGGCATTTGAAGAAATCGTAAGTATTAGTGGTAATACAGGTGGTTTATATTATCATCAGTTGCTTTTAGAAGCCATAAAGGAAGGTAACGGAGAAAAGGCTGAACATATTATGACAGAGCATGTGGAGGTCACTTATAAAAGGATGTTAGAATACGAAAAAACGAAAAAATTAAGATAGCAATAGATTGTAAGAGTATGGTGTTTATAAATTTTTAACGGAGGTGAGCAAATGAGTTATGGGAAGGAATTTATTCAGGAGCTAGAAAATAAAGCAAAGAAGATAAGAACAGGTGTTATTGAGTGTATTGGTGTGGGGGTCGCTGGACATGTCGGTGGCAGTTTTTCCAGTGCAGATATGATTACCGCGTTGTATTTTCATAAAATGCGATATGATGTAAATGATTTAAAAAAACCAGATAGGGATCGGTTTATTTTAAGCAAAGGACATGTGGCTGTATTGCAGTATGCAGCTTTAGCAGAAGCGGGCATTATACCAAAAGAGGAGCTGAAAACAGCGAAAAGTCTGGGGGCTAGGCTGCAAGGTCATCCGGATGTTATCAAAACCCCAGGTATAGAAGCAGGGACAGGGTCGCTTGGGCAAGGGTTATCTATTGGACTTGGTATGGCACTGGGACAAAAAATGGATGGGTACAATGCAAAGACCTATGTACTTATGGGAGATGGGGAGATTGCAGAAGGTCAGATTTGGGAGGCTGCAATGGCGGCGACAAATTTTAAAGCGGATAATCTTGTTGGCATATTAGATAGAAATAGATTGCAGGCCATGGGACCTATAGAAGAGCGTTTTAATACCAATCCATTAATACCTAAATGGCAAGCTTTTGGCTGGCATGTTATTGAAATAGATGGTCATAATATGGAAGAAATTCTTTCGGCATTAGACCAAGCAGATACTATAAAAGGACAGCCTACATTGATTCTTATGAATACAGTAAAAGGAAAGGGCCTTAGTTTTGCAGAAAATGTTGTTGGATTTCATAATGGTGTCTTAACGCAGGAACTTTATGATACAGCCATCAAACAGTTAGCGTAAAACTTAAGGGAGGGAGGAATAGTAATGACTTATATCAATCAAAGGGTAGCATATGGCAATACATTAGTAGAATTAGCAAAAGAAAATAAAAATATAGTGGCATTAGAAGCAGATTTAGGCAAATCAACGATGAGTTATTTGTTTCAAGAGACTTTTCCTAATAGGTATTTTGAGATGGGCATTGCCGAAGCCGATATGGCATCAGTGGCAGCGGGGTTGTCTCAAACGGGTAAGATACCTTTTATCCACTCATTTGCAGTGTTTGCAGCAGGGAGAGCCTATGACCAAATAAGACAAACGATATCTATTGGCAAGTTGAATGTAAAAATCTGTGGATCTTCTTCGGGGCTGAGTGATTTTGGTGATGGTTCCACCCATCAGGCGGTGGAAGATATGGCTATCATGAGAGCTATACCTAACATGACAGTTTTGTGTCCGGCAGATGCCAATGAGACCGTTCAGATGGTAAAGGCTATGGCAGATATACAAGGACCTTGTTACATAAGAATCAACCGTAATGACTATGAAAATGTAACACAAGAAGATAAAGTGTTCCAAGTGGGTATGCCCTCTATAGTAAAAGAAGGACATGATGTGGTAGTATTTGCCTGTGGTATTATGCTGACAAAGGCTTTGGAGGCGGCCAAGACACTAGAAGGTGTTGTTTCGGTTAAAGTAGTGAATGTGAGTACAATTAAACCGTTAAATAAAGAATTCATCGTAGAGGCAGCTAAAGAGTGCAAGGGTGTGGTAACAGCAGAAGAGCATAGTGTAATTGGTGGACTGGGGAGTGCTGTTGCAGAGGCACTTTGCAAAGCCTGCAAGCCTATTGAGTTTGTTGGGGTAAATGATACTTTTGGATGCAGTGCCCATAACTATGCAGAGGTTTTAGAGCATCATGGATTAACGACAGCGCATATTATAGAAGCGATTCAGTGTGTTAATAAATAATGACAAAATAGGATGGAGATGAAAACATGAAGATAGGATTTATCGGACTTGGAATCATGGGAAAACCCATGGCTAAAAATCTACTGAAGGCTGGACATGAGTTGGTGGTATATGATATAGCTGCAGACAATGTTCAGGATGTTGTAGCAGCAGGTGCAAAAGCCGCTTTATCTTGTAAAGAAATAGCAGAACAAAGTGAGATCATCATTACGATGGTACCTAATTCGCCCCAAGTAAAGGAAGTTGTTATGGGGGCAGGGGGTATTTTGGAGGGAGCTAAAGAAGGCACTATTTTAGTAGATATGAGTTCTATAGCGCCGCTAGCTTCACAAGAAATTGCAAAGGCATGTGAAGAAAAAGGTGTCAAAATGATTGATGCTCCCGTTTCGGGTGGAGAACCAAAAGCAATAGAAGGCACTTTATCGATTATGGTTGGCGGAGACCAGGGGGTATTTGAAGCTTTAAAAGAAGAAGTGCTCCTCAAGATGGGTGCCAGTGCAGTTCATTGCGGGGATATTGGGGCTGGAAACACAACAAAACTTGCCAATCAGATTGTGGTCGCTTTGAATATTGCAGCAGTTTCAGAAGCCTTTATGTTAGCCAAAAAAGCAGGGGTAAATCCAGAACTTGTTTATCATGCTATTAGGGGGGGGCTTGCAGGGTCAACTGTGATGGACGCAAAGGGACCTATGATGTTAAATAATAACTTCAAGCCAGGATTTAAGATTGACTTACATATCAAGGACATAAATAATGCACTGGATACGGGACATGAGGTTGGTTCACCGCTGCCACTAACTGCAATGGTCATGGAGATGCTTCAGACCCTTCGTGCGGACGGCAACGGACAAGATGACCACAGCGCACTTGCAAAATATTATGAGAAGGTCGCAGGGATAAAGATTCATAAATAGAGAATAGCATTTCATTTAAAAGCGTAATCCCCACTTTGCAAAAAGCATTGAGGGGATTTTATAGTTTGTTATAAGGGCTATG
>JAQSYC010000337.1 GCA_029256345.1 Clostridia bacterium
TTTTATTAAACAATCCTTAAGAGATGAGGAGTGAAGCGTATGCATACTATCAGCAGTCCGGTTATCAAAAAAGATCATTATGATAAAGTAAGCGGAAGCATCAAATATATAGCAGATATACCCCATGATAATATAGTACATGCCAGAACCTTACGTTCTGTAAAAGCCAAAGCGATTATTCAGGAAATCAAAATACCTTCTTTAAAAGAAGGGTATTTTATTGTAGACCATGCCGATGTAAGGGGCCAAAATATAGTCAAAATAATAGTTGATGACCAGCCGCTTTTTGCAGAAAAAGAAGTCAATTATATAGGGGAGCCTATACTGCTAGTTGTAGGTCCCGTGTTAACTGAAGTTGATCATATATTAGAACAGATACAGGTGTGTTACGAAGAGAAAGAACCTGTTTATACAATAGAAGAAGCAACCCATACTATGGCCAGTTATCAGTACAACAAGGGGCTCATAAATGACGCTTTCAAGCAGGCAGCAAGGGTCATTGAGGAAAGTTTTGAAACAGGGTACCAAGAACATGCTTATATCGAACCACAGGGGATGATAGCAGACTATGAGGATGGGAAAATTACGATTTATGGGTCTATGCAGTGTCCATACTATGTTAAAAATGCTGTGAAAGCCGCTCTTGGATTTGAAGAAGATCAGGTAAGAATTATACAGGTAGCCACAGGGGGCGCTTTTGGAGGAAAAGAAGAATATCCGTCCTTGATAGCAGCGCACGCAGCAGTGGCGGCTTATAAAACAAAAAAAGCTGTTAGGCTTATTATGGATAGAAGAGAAGATATGTCAGTGACTACCAAAAGACATCCTGCTTTTATCAAGTATAAAACAGCACTGGATAAAGATAATACTATTGTTGGGATGAGTATAGATATTACCCTGAACGGAGGGGCTTATGCAGGTCTTTCAAGTGTTGTGCTTCAAAGATCTATCATCTGTGCAAGTGGCGTTTATGCTATTAATCATTTAGAAGTGAAAGGAAAAGTCGTTACGACCAATACCGTTCCGACAGGAGCTTTTAGAGGATTTGGAGCACCCCAGAGTTTTTTTGCTATTGAAATGCATATGGAACATATTGCAAAGGAAATAGGCGTATGTCCACTTACATTTAAGAAAAGATACATGGTCAAACAAGGAGATGAAACCTCAACAGGAGGTAAATTTCATGATAAGATCAAACTAGAGGAAATGCTTCAAAAGGCAGAAGTTTTATCAGACTATCAACGTAAATATAGTGAGTATCTGACGCAGACAGGGAGATATAAAAAAGGCATAGGTTTGTCAGTATTTCTACATGGCTGTGGTTTTACAGGGGCAGGGGAAAGGGATTTTATCAGGTCCATTGTAAAGCTGGCCAAAATAAAAGATAATCAGGTAGAAATACTTGTGAGTAATACAGAAATGGGTCAAGGGCTTAAGACAACTTTAAGCAAAATCGTTGCCAACATTCTGAATCTACCCCTTGAAAAAGTCATTTTTAAAAATCCAGATACAGATAAGGTGCCAAATTCAGGACCTACAGTGGCTTCGAGGTCACTGATGATTGTTGGAAAGCTTCTAGAAAGAGCAGCCATTAGACTCAAAGAGAATTGGGACGCGGCAGACGAACAGGTCGTAGAAGAAAGGTATGTGCACCCAGAGCTTATCCCATGGGACGAGAGCACATTTCATGGAGATGCCTACCCTACCTACTCATGGGGGGTTAATGTAGTCGAAGTCGAAGTAGATACACTGACAGCAGAGACACAAGTCATCGGTGTATGGGGTGTTTTTGATGTGGGAACAGCTATAGATGAAGTCATTATGCAAGGGCAAATGGAAGGTGGTATGCTTATTGTCAAAATGCAGACAGTATTGGTAGATAATCCTTATGAGGATGGACCTTTTGGAGCGAAAGGAGCAGGAGAGTTGACACTGATTGGAGCAGCACCAGCTTATATAGCTGCCGCAGAAAATGCAGTGGGTGCGCCAATCAATCAAATCCCGCTGACACCAGAAAGACTTATGGAGGTGTTATAGATGAATCAGTCGATACAGTTTCAATTAAATGGACAAAGTGTTATCAGCCAAAGTGCTCCCAATAAAAGATTACTGGATGTTCTTAGAGGGGAATATGGTCTGATGGGTATCAAGGAAGGTTGTGGAGAAGGTGAATGTGGCGCCTGTGCAGTACTTATTAACAAGCAGCTGATTAATTCATGTCTTGTGGCAATAGGCAGCCTTGAAGGGGCAGAAGTATGGACGATAGAGGGATATAGAGCAACAAAGAGATTTGCAGTGTTAGAAAAAACTTTTGCAAAAGCTGGAGCCGTACAATGCGGTTTTTGTACGCCGGGGATGATTATGGCAGCAGAAGCTTTGCTTTCTGACAATCCTCATCCTAGTGAAGAAGAGATCAGAGAAGCCATATCTGGCAATCTATGCCGGTGTACAGGTTATAATATGATTGTGCATGCTATTCAATTAGCTGCTGCAGAGGGGGACGGATTGTGGTAAAATCATTTAGACCGGATACCTATTTGG
>JAQSYC010000054.1 GCA_029256345.1 Clostridia bacterium
GCAATGAGCAAACTGCAAAATTACTGCATGAAATTGCCCATGGTTTTCTTAATGTAACGAGTGAAAATCATATTATTCATCATGGGATACGCTATATCAAAGAACATATAGGCTATGAAAGTATAGTTGAACTATCTGAAAGCGGCCGAATCTATCCCAATCATCAAATGGTCTCTGAACATCATGAAAGCATAACAGAGCTTCCTATAACGGGAATTGCTAAAAGGATTGGAACCCTGAGGTTGTATGTCAAAAATGAAGAGTTGAATATGGAGCAGGCATGGCTTGTCAATGCAGTAGCGGCACAAATGGGAATTGCCTTAGACAGGGAGTATATCTATAATGAACGTGAAAATACCCGTATTGCAATGGAAAGGGAGCATCTTAAAAGTAACCTTCTGAGAAGTATTGGACATGATTTACGTACGCCGCTTGCAGGAATTGCAGGAGCAAGCAGTTATATCGTACAGCGAGGAGAGAACCTTGATAGAAAAAGTATTGAACGTTTAGCAAAAGATATCAACGAGCAAGCAGAGTGGTTGACAACTTTGGTAGAAAATATACTTAATATGACCAGAATTGAGAATGATAAGTTAGAGGTTAATAAACAAATTGAAGTCATTGATGATGTGGTCAGTGAAGCAGTTACCCATGTCGTAGGATTAAGTAAAAGACCTTTTAAGATTACGCTGCCTAAAGAAGTGATTGCCGTACCGATGGATGGCAAAATGATTGTTCAGGTTTTAGTCAATCTCCTAGATAATGCTGTTAAACACACTCATAAGGGTTGTCCTATTGAACTATTAATCACTCAAAAGGAGTGCTATGTGGAATTTAATGTGGCTGATGGGGGAAGCGGAAAGGATTCTTTAATGGATGAGAATCTATTTGATGCTTTTGTGACAAGCGGAAAAACTGGACCTGATGGAAAAAAAGGCATTGGACTAGGACTTGCGATTTGTAAAGCTGTCATTAAAGCCCATGGAGGCAGCATTACTACCGGCACATCCCATCTTGGAGGGGCGCTGTTTACGTTTACACTGCCATGTATGGAGGTAGAATGATGGAAGAGAATATTACGGTATTAATCATTGAAGATGATAAATATATTATGTCTTTAACAACCATGTATTTAAAAGATGAAGGCTATAAAACCGTTGAGGCAATCACGGGAAAGGAAGCTATTTCATTATTTTATGTCAACAATCCCGATATTATTTTGCTAGACTTAGGTTTGCCGGATATGGATGGGATGGAGGTTATTAAATACATTAGGGAAAAAAGCAATGCGCCTATTATAGTTGTTTCAGCCAGGGAAGAAGAGAGGGAGAAGATTAAAGCCCTTGATCTAGGAGCGGATGACTATATGACAAAGCCTTTTCATATGGGAGAGTTACTTGCACGGATAAGAGTTTCACAACGCAAACTCAATAATATAGCAAATTCTACTAATATAGAAATTTTCACCTGTGACTACTTGACGGTGGATTATTCAAAAGGACTTGTGTTTGTAGATGGAGAAGAAGTCCACTTAACACCAATGGAGTACAAACTTCTTCGGCTGTTAATTAATAACAGGGGAAAAGTGCTTACACACAACTATATTCTTAATCAGATATGGGGATATAGTGAAACAAATGATGCCAAAAGTCTCCGGGTATTTATGGCTAGTCTGCGCCGCAAAATTGAACGGGATACCGCAAGTCACCGATTTATCCTTACACAGGTTGGTGTTGGCTATCGCTTTGTAGAGAAATAATGATATTTTGTGTCTAAAAAGACAAAAATATATAGGGACAAATGGAGAAATATATATTAAAATATAAAGCGATAGAGGATACTAAACGATAAATAATATATTTATATAAAAAGCCATTAAAAGGAGAATTAGGGATGAAATATATTGGTGTAGACTTAGGCGGAACAAATATTGTAGTAGGATTAGTGGATGAAGAAGGGCATATTATAAAATCACATAACAGGCCAACTTTAAAAGAGAGAAGTATTGAAGAAATATTTGATGATATTATAGAGATGAGTCAGCTGCTTATCAAAGAGTTTGCGCTAAACAGCGATAATCTTAAGGGAATTGGAATCGGTTCCCCTGGTATTGTAGACAGCAAAAATGGCATCATTGTCTATGCCAACAACTTAAAAATAAAGGATTTTGATGCTGTAACCTATATAAGCAGCAGAGTAGGGTACAAGGTATGTGTTGCCAATGATGCAGACTGCGCAGCCCTTGGAGAAGTTGTGGCTGGGGCAGCAAAAGGATGCAGTGATGCCATCATTTTTACATTGGGGACAGGTGTAGGCGGTGGTATTATTATAAATGGTAAGATATTCAGCGGCTATTTCCCAGGAGGAGCAGAAATGGGACACCAAATTATTGTCAGAGATGGCAAGCTTTGCAGTTGTGGAAATAAAGGGTGTTTGGAGTCATATGCATCAGCTACAGGGCTTATCAATATGGCGTCAGAAAAAGCAGCGGAGCACAAAGAATCGGCCTTGTATCAGTTAGTACAAGGAGATATGAGTAAGATGAACGCGAAGATTCCTTTTGATGCTGCCAAGGCGGGAGATCAAACAGCCATAGAAGTGATTGAGGACTATATTGCCTATTTAGCAATAGGTGTAGGCAATGCTATTAATGTATTTAAACCGCAGGCTATCTTAATAGGGGGCGGCGTATCCAAACAAGAAGATAATCTCATTATTCCGCTGACTGCAAAGGTAAAAGAAAATATCTTTGGTGGAGACTTCAAAACTCAAATTAAAACAGCAAAACTTGGAAATGATGCAGGGCTTATAGGCGCAGCCATGTTATGTGCAGATTAAAACATTGTAAGCTTTTGGAAATCAGTTTATAATGTAAAAAGTAAGTAAAACACCTTAAAGGAAGTGAAGGAAACTAACATGGGAAAATTATTTGGAACAGATGGTGTACGCGGCGTTGCGAATACTGAACTTACGGGGAAACTTGCATTTCAGGTAGGGCAGGCAGGGGCCTATGTTTTAACTAAAGAAACTAAAAAACAGCCTAAAATTATTGTGGCTAGAGATACACGTATATCAGGAACAATGCTGGAAGCGGCACTTGTAGCTGGGATATGTTCAGTAGGTGCAAAAGCAATCTCTATAGGGGTGGTACCAACACCGACCGTAGCTTATTTGACAAGAGAGCTTGGTGCAGATGCTGGTGTTATGATATCAGCATCACATAATCCTTTGGAGTTTAATGGTATTAAATTTTTTAACTCAGAAGGTTATAAGTTAAGGGACGAATTAGAAGATGAGATAGAAAACCTCATTTTAACAAGAAGTGACCATATCCCGCTTCCGACAGGAGAAGAAGTAGGGACATGGGATATAGACCACTCCGGTGTAGAAAAATACATTGATTTTGTCTGCGGAACCATCCCAGGAGACTTGAAGGGGATTAAGGTACTTATAGACTGTGCAAATGGCGCGGCCTCAGAAATTGCACCTATTGCGCTTAAGAGACTGGGGGCAGATGTGGAAGTTATTCATCACAAACCTAATGGTGTCAATATCAATAGGCTTTGTGGTTCTACACATATGGAAGATCTTCAAAATCAAGTGATTGGCCGTGGGATGGAAGCGGGTATTGCTTTTGATGGGGATGCGGACAGATGTCTTGCGGTAGATGAAACAGGAGAAGACATTGATGGGGACCAGATACTAAGTATTATTGGATTAGATATGAAAAAAGGCGGCAGATTAAATAAAGATACGATTGTTGCCACTGTGATGAGTAATTTAGGTTTTACTGTCTATGTTTTAGAAAAGATGCTCAAACATAACTATAACTTAGGAGGAGAACAGTCAGGTCATGTTATTTTCTTAGATTATAACACAACTGGAGATGGACTCATTACAGCTATTCAGCTCTTATACGTTATGAAAAAAACAGGTAAGCCGCTATCGGAGCTTAAAAAATGTATGGATATTTTTCCGCAGGTATTGATAAATGCCCAAGTGAAAAATGAAAACAAGCATGACTATCTTGAAGATTTAGAGATTCAGGAAGCGATAGAAGTTCTTGAAGGAAAATTCAAGGGTCAGGGTAGAGTGCTCATAAGGCCGTCAGGTACAGAACCATTGGTTAGAGTGATGATAGAAGGTAAAGACAGAGCGATTATAGAAGAAGAAGCTAAGAAGCTTGCTGCTTTTATAGAAGAAAAATTAGGTGAATAGTCAACGATGAGAATTCATCAAACAACCCTAAAGGCAGTGCTCGTTACGTGCCGTTAGGGTTGTTTTTTATACGCTGCATATAAATAGCCTTTTTACAAAATACTACCCATAAGTATATTTAAAATACTTAATATAATCGTAAAAAGGAGTAAAGCATGTCTAATCAAAATCATAATCCCATAGGAAATCTTCCTAGTAATATTAATGAAATCACATCCGAGGGAGGCGTAAATGCCAAACAAATCACAAAGTTTATTAAGCAGGATAATAAGGTTGTAGGTTATGTATTATCCACAGGTGAAAAGGTAACCGTGCAGGAAGCTATTCAGCTGGCCAAACAAGATATGCTTCAGCATGTTGGGGTATCTAAGTCAAAAGATGGAGGAGAATATCTTCGCTCCCTGCCAGATGGAGATGAGTCCAACAATTTAGGTAATCTGCCTTCTGTTACAGAAGAAATGAGTTAGAGTACAAATCTGCCCCTCCAAAATTCAATTAAAAAACTTTCATAAAATAACCTTAAACTGAATAAAGTGATAAGCGGAGGAAAAGTAAATTTTTTTTGAATATAAATCACTATTATATAAAATACTATTGATATAAAAAGAAAAAATCTAATTCCTAAAGCACTTAATTGTTTAGTATGGAGGGGTATAAATGTGTAAAATTAAAGAAGTTTTTTCAAAGACTTTTGAGCCTTGGCATATCAGTATTGACGAGGCAGATGTATTTATAGGTAATAGTAAAGCTATACCAAAAGCTGGCTGGACCATCAGGTTTACAGTAGAAGAGGATGAAAAAGGCATGTTTCTGGAGTATTATGGGATACATACCAGAAATGGGCATGCACATGTAAGGATTTATAACGATGGACAGGAACAAAAACTAGATGTACTGCAGGAATATATAGCCTACAGCCCGAATATTCCAGGAGATAGAGAAAGAGGAGCGATTGAGTTTAGGAGTTATAATCAAAAAATCCTTGATCAGCTCAGGCAAAAACAGCTTATATAATTATCAAAAAATAAAAACCTTTTAAGCTTCAGCTAGCTTAAAAGGTTTTTTGATATATCATAAAAGAGTGATAAAATACTAGGCATTAAAACCTGCTATTATTAATATATATGATAGTAGGACTAGCATGAAAAAAATAGGAATAGATAGAGATGACAGAGCAGATAGGTTGATAGGAGTGGATGGAATATATAAAATTTACCTATATACTTATATAGAACGAGCGTTTATAATAAAAACAGGGAGCGCACCTAGCGTAGAGGTGTGCTCAAAATCTGGATAACAAGCTATCAATTTTCAGGTTAAAAACCGTACAATATACGGAGGGGGTGTGCCAGTAGTGGATGATTACAAGGCAGCAAGCAGCGAGGGTGGAGACAAAATCTATTGTAATTGTTGTGGCAAAGAAATTATTAAAACTGAAATAACAGATACACATATGGATCATTTGCATATTGAGAAATCTTGGGGGTACTTTTCTTCAAAAGATTTAGCAACCCATGCATTTAATATTTGTGAATCTTGTTATGATGCATGGGTAAGTAATTTTGCAATTCCTATCGAAGATGTTTATATAGAAGATGTATTTATTTATTCAGATGAAGAGCTTAGATTGCTGAATGAGGCTTATCAAAAAGAATACTGTAAATAAAATAAGGTACCTAAAGTTCATTCGTTGACTTTAGGTACCTTATTTTATGATGTTGTATATAAAATCAGCTATATTATTGTAACAAACTGTATAAAAGGATATAATAAAAATAGGATAAGAAAGGAAAGTGAATATGTTAGATATTTGTTTATTAGGAACAGGTGGTATGCTTCCGCTGCCTGAGAGGTATTTAACAGCCTTACTCGCAAGATACAATGGAAGAAAACTGCTAATAGATTGTGGTGAAGGAACACAGGTCACGATGAGGATGCTTGGATGGGGTTATAAAACGGTTGATATTATATGTTTTACCCACTATCATGGCGATCATGTCACGGGGCTGCCGGGACTTCTTCTCACGATTGCCAATGCAGGTAGAAAAGAGCCGCTGACTATTATGGGTCCTCCAGGATTAAAAAAAATAGTAGAAGGCCTAACGGTTATCTGTAGAGATCTTGCGTTTGAGCTGATATTAATAGAGCTTTCATATGAAAAACAAACCCTTCAAATAGGAGAGTTTTGGATTTCTGTACTGCCAGTACCTCACAATGTAAAGTGTTTTGCTTATACACTGGAAAATAAAAGAACACCTAAATTTATTGTGGAGAAGGCTAAACAAAATGAAGTGCCACAAAAGTACTGGAAAAGGCTTCAAAAGGGTGAAACTGTATCAGAGGAACAAAAAGTTTACACTCCAGACATGGTATTAGGTCATGCAAGAAAGGGGCTGAAGGTAGCTTATTGTACAGACTGCAGGCCTATAAAAGAGTTAGAAGCATTTATACAAGAAGCAGATTTGTTTATTTGTGAAGGCATGTATATGGAAGAGGAGTATTTGGATCAGGTGAAAAAACATAAGCATATGTTAGGGAGTGAGGCTGCAAGATTAGCCAGGGCTTCAGGGGTACAAGCATTATGGCTCACACATTTTAGCCCAGCACTTTTAAGTAACCATATTCAAATGGAAGGTATTAAAGAAATATTTGAGAATAGTGTTGCAGGATATGATAGAATAACAACAACACTAGATTTTGGGCAAGAAGAGCTATAGGAAATGGGGGGATATCTGTGAGAAAGGTGCTATTAGTGTTAGTTATGTTTGGACTATGTATTTCTTATTTTCTGATAGTAAGCCAGCGTAATGGAAATTCTATTTTTAATATCCGTAAAACAAATATACAAAAAGAGCTTGAAAAGTACAATGATAAGCTTGATCAACAGTATCCTGATACACCTCAAGAATTGATAGAAATAAACAATGCAGTTATGAAAAACTTTTATAGTCGTGACATGAAGCAGGAATGGATAGATTTATATGTACAAACAATACGAAAGCTTTACAGTGAGAATCTACTAGGGAGTAATCTGGAAGAAGAGCAAAAAGTCTTTCTTCTAGAGGAGATTCAACAAAAGGATGACAAAGAAAAAATGATTCTATTGGCAAGTGAAGTTGAGGAAACGACACATCTAAGTGAAGCCTATGAGGCAGAGGTTAAGGTTATTCATTATACGAATAAAGGGGATATTAACAGGTTGTACCAAGTTACTAACAGCTCTGGTGAGTGGAAGATAGATTCGTGGGAAGATGTAAAAACAGAGAGTAAGACGTTGGAGGAATAACAATGAAAGATATAAAGGTACTTGCGATAGAAACATCATGTGATGAGACAGCAGCAGCGGTAGTACAAAATGGGAGAACAGTATTGTCCAATATTATTTCGACGCAAATAGATCTGCATAAAAAATATGGAGGGGTTGTCCCGGAGATTGCTTCAAGAATGCATGTTGAAAAGATTAATTTGGTGATAGAAGAAGCTCTAAAGGAGGCAAAACTGACACTGGATGAAATAGATGTTATAGGAGTAACCTATGGACCCGGGCTGGTGGGAGCGCTGCTTGTAGGGGTAGTTGCAGCAAAAGCAATCGCCTTTGCAAAGGACAAGCCCTTAGTGGGCGTTCATCATATAGAGGGGCATATTGCTGCCAACTATATATCCCATCAAGAATTGGAGCCGCCATTTCTCTGTTTGGTCGTATCGGGAGGCCATACGCATCTTGTTTATGTAAAAGACTATACGACTTATGAAATCATGGGGAAAACAAGAGATGATGCAGCAGGAGAAGCCTATGATAAAGTGGCCAGAGCCATAGGACTGACCTATCCAGGGGGGCCAAAAGTAGATAGGCTTGCTAAAGAAGGTAATAAAGAAGCCATCAAATTTCCAAGAGCCATGCTAGATGCCGGCTATGATTTTAGCTTTAGCGGTGTCAAATCAGCGGTGCTTAACTATGTAAATGCTTGTAACATGAAGGGAGAAACCATCAATACGAAGGATGTAGCGGCGGCTTTCCAATCCAGTGTAGTAGATGTGCTAGTATCCAAAACTATGAGTTTGGCTAAAGAAAAAAACATACAAACGATTGCTCTGGCAGGTGGCGTAGCTGCAAATAACGGACTCAGAGAAGAAATGACAAAAGCTGCTCAAAAAAATCGTATGAAGCTGTATTATCCGGAGCTTATCTTATGTACAGATAATGCAGCGATGATAGGCTGTGCAGCTTATTACGACTATATGAAAGGCAATAGAGCGCAAATGAATCTGAATGCAGTCCCGAATCTTCCATTGGGAAAAAAATAGTATGAAAGGGGAATGCTTTGATGAAACGTATTATTAGGATATTACTATCGGGAATCATTGGGGTTATTGTTGGACGAGGTATAACAGAACTGGAAAAGATGAAACTTTTACCAAATGAGATAGATGGGGTACTTAACAATTTATATATTAATAAAGAACTTATTGTTTTTATAGTTGTTTTTGCACTTATATTTTTTACAATAAGTATTCCAGCAGCTCATAAAATCTCAATCAAAATAGAAGAATCGCTTAATAAATACCCTATGCAGGAAATTCTTATATATATCATTGGTTTGGGAATAGGTCTTGTAGGAGCAAACCTAGTCAGTACAGCACTTATAGTTGACAAAACAAAGGCCATGAGCAGTGTGCTTACGCTTTTATTATACTTGGGACTTGGATTTTTTTGCATCTATCTGGTACATCTCAAAAAGGAAGAGATTAAAGGATGGATTAATAAAAAGGGTGAAGTGCTCTCACAGTCACATCCTAAAATACTAGATACCAGTGTCATTATTGATGGTAGAATTCTAGATATTATGACGACAGGATTTATTGAAGGCAAGGTAATCATCCCTTCTTTTGTCTTAGATGAACTTAGGCATATAGCAGACTCTTCTGATTCCTTAAAAAGAAATAGGGGAAGAAGAGGGCTTGATATATTAAATGAGATTAAAGGGATAAAAGGAGTGCCGGTAGAGGTAGTAGATATTGATTATCCTGAGTTAGATGAGGTAGATATAAAACTATTAAAGCTGGCTAGGCAGATTCAAGGGAAAGTTGTTACAAACGATTTTAATCTTAATAAAGTTGCCAAGCTTCAAAAGGTACAGATTCTCAACATTAATGACTTAGCGAATGCGGTTAAACCTATTTTACTGCCTAATGAAGAGATGCGAGTTACCATTATTAAAGAAGGTAAAGAACAGGAACAAGGTGTTGCATATCTTGGAGATGGAACGATGATTGTAGTAGAGGGCGGCAAAAAATATGTAGGTGCGACAGTAGATATTATCGTAACGACAGTTCTTCAGACCTCAGCAGGAAGAATGATTTTTGCAAAAGTATTAAAGAATTAACAATAAAAAAACCTTTAGGTGTCTGAACACTTAAAGGTTTTTTTGTTGTTAGGAATGCGCCTCATGCCTTCGCCAAAATAGAATAGCTGATAAGATCAGCAGTCCACATAATAAGGCGTATAACCAAAACAATGGATTTTGCATACCCACCATCAATATAATGACAGAACCTATAGTAGCCAAGATAGGATTGATCTTAGTTCGCCATAGACCTTTCATTTCTCCAGTTAAACCATATTTAAAGACTTTGAAGTACAGTAAAATATAACCTACGTAATTAATAGTGATAGATATTTCTGAGATATCTGAGTTAGGAAGAAGGTTGTATTTCTGAGTAATATAATGTGCAATGATCCAAAAAAGCACTATAAATATTGTAACAACAGAAGATATAACAGGCACACCTAAACGTTCATTGATAATAGAAACTTTATGTGAATAAGGAAACATATTTCTTATTCCTAATGCATAAGGCAGACGGGTCAGTCCCATAATAAGGCCATTAAGCGTTCCCATAATAGAAATAATAACAAATACTAAAATAAGTTTAGCACCAAAAGCACCGAACAATTGATTAGCAGCCATATCTACATGAGCGTCACCCATACTGATAACATTTTCCGGTCCTATTAATAGACTTATTCCCACAAAATAAAGAACATAAATGCCCAATATAAAGAGTGGGGAAAAGATAAGTGCCAAGGGAACATTCTTTTTAGCATTTTTTACCTCATGAGAGATAGACGTAGAAACAATCCATCCATCAAAGGCAAAAAGAATAGGAATAATGGCAGCAATCCAACTAGCAGACTCTGCGGTATTTCTATTTGCAAAAGATAATGGTTCAGAACTTCCAAACAATAATCCTAAAACACCAATAAGGACAAGAGGAATAAGTTTGATAATGGTTGAAGCGTTTTGAAAAAGTCCGCCAAGTCTTGAGGAAAGAAGGTTGGTTAGGTATAATACACCGGCAGCACCTACCCCTATTAAGACTTGAGTTTCCAAGGTGCCGTCTATATTGAATAGAATACAGATATAGATACCTGTTACCCAAGAAATGACAGCAGTAAGAGTAGGATAATATAAAAAGGTGTGAAACCAACCAAAAGCACAAGCGATAGACTTGTTATAACAGTCCTCCGCATAGGTGATAATGCCTCCGGCTTTATCATTGCGTGAGGCCAGTTCTGCGATAGTCAGGCTTCCAAAGATAATACTTATGGCGGCAATAAAAAATACTAATACTCCTAAAAAAATGCTGCCGCCGGTAGCTACAAGGATATTGTCACTTTTAAAAAATATCCCCGAGCCAATAACAACCCCTACAATCATTGCAATGCAGGTAAAAAGCCCGTATTTGTTTTTTGTCATACATTTGTCTCCTTAAGATTAAAATTTTGTAGATTAGATTACTCCAAAACCCATTTTAAAGTATAGCATAGGCCATAAGATTTAAGAAGAGTGTTATTGCACTTTATCAAGTAAATCTATAAAATAAGACAAAGAGATGGTAAACTATTGTAAAACGGAATAAATGTATAAAGGAGCATAAAAAATGGATAAAATAACAGCGGTCATTGTAGCGGGTGGAAGTGGCAAAAGAATGGGTATGGACATAAAAAAGCAATATATTTTACTGAAGAAAAAAGAAATACTAGCACATACCATTGAAGTATTTGAAGGGTGCGATTTTGTACAGGAGATTATCTTGGTTGTTTCTAAAGAAGAAATAGAGCATGTAAAAGAAAGAATCGTAGACTATTATCACTTTAACAAAGTTAAAAAGGTAGTAGAGGGAGGCAAAGAGAGACAAGATTCGGTTTATAATGGTCTTTTACAAACAGATCAAACAGCCAGTTATGTGATTATTCATGATGGGGCAAGACCTTTTATCACACAAGAGACTATTTATAATTGTCTTCAGAAGGCGAAAGAGACAGGAGCAAGTATTGTGGCTGTACCTGTAAAAGACACTATCAAAGTTTGTGATGCAGAATCCCACAAAGTAGAAGAAACACCCAATAGAGATAAGTTATGGCTGATACAGACCCCACAGATATTTTCTTTTGAGTTACTAAGAGATGCTTATGCGTATGCTAAGGAGAGACAACTACAGGTAACAGATGACAGTATGATTGTGGAGGCCTTTGGAAGAGAGGTATATATTACAAGAGGAGAATACAGTAATATCAAGGTGACAACCCCAGAGGATTTGATTATAGGAGAGGCTATTATGAGCGAAAAAATATAAAGTAAAAAAATCTCGAAAAAAGGGTTGACCTATGACAAATGCTATGGTATATTTAATAAGCACTAAGGCGAGCCCCAAAAGCTCAGAAAAAATACAACAAAGAAGCTTGAAAAAAGATTGACAAGTTGTAAGATGTAGTGTAACATGTATTAGGTCGGTTGAGACAAAATAGATGTAATATATGGAGAGATGGTCGAGTTGGTTTAAGGCACCGGTCTTGAAAACCGGCGAACGTGAGAGCGTTCCGTGGGTTCGAATCCCACTCTCTCCGTTTTAATCTGAATAGGCTTTAAAGTGGAGATGGATTATGGAGAAGTACCCAAGTGGTCGAAGGGGCTCCCCTGGAAAGGGAGTAGGTCGCGAGTAACGGCGCGAGGGTTCGAATCCCTCCTTCTCCGCCAATTAAGCTAAAGATTAAAAATAAATGAACTTTGAAAATAGAATAGTAACCATAAAACCAGTCGATTTATAGAACTTCATTTAATGAAGTTCATGAGTACAAACTAAACTTAGTTTAGTT
>JAQSYC010000055.1 GCA_029256345.1 Clostridia bacterium
TAATTTTAGAAGTTTTAAATGAAATAACGAAAAATAGGAGATATGAATATAAGTATATCATAGCAAAAGGAGTTCAGCCACAGGATGGGGAAGATGCTGTTCTCAACCTCAATTTTAGTACAGAAGAAATAAAAAATTTTAAACCTAAGCAAAAACAAGATGGAACTGTTGATTTTAAAGATTTACATGCTGTACATAATGTCAAAAAGGGAGACCTGCTAGCTAAAAAAAATCCAGCAACAGAAGGAATTGAAGGTTACAACGTATTAGGACAAAAAATTAAGGCTAAAAGAGGAAAAGATGCCAGAATGCCAAAGGGCAAAAATACAGAAATATTAGAAGACGGTCTAACTTTGGTATCTTCAGTAGATGGTAAATTAGAGTATGACGGACATAACATCTATATTAATACGGTTTATACATTAAACGGTGATTTGGATAGTAGTATAGGAAATATAGATTTTTTAGGCAGCGTTGTGATTAATGGCAGTGTAAAATCTGGATATACCATAAAGGCAGAAGGGTCTGTGGAGGTTAAAGGCTCTGTGGAAGATGCAGTGATTATTGCAGGAGGCGACATTCTTCTTAGTTATGGTATACAGGGGACTGATAGCGGGCAGCTAGTTTCAGAGGGGAATGTTGTTGCCAAATTTATTCAAAACGCCGTTGTAGCAGCTCGTAAAGACATTATTACTGAAGCGATTATTCATTCGCATGTTTCCGCGGGGGGCAGTATTAAGGCAGAGAGCGGAAAAGGAACTATCGTTGGAGGAAGTGCGGCAGCGACGAATATGATTTTAGCTAAAAGTATAGGTTCGCCGATGGGTACTGTCACAACAGTACAAATAGGTGTTCTTCCAAGTATTTATAAGAAGCATAAAGATATAGAAAACAATCTCAGTAAAAATAAAGAAAATTTAAATAAAATAGAGCAAAGTATAAAATTCTTGCTGACCAAATCTAAGCAAATACGGCTTGATACACAAAAACAAGTGATGCTTCAAAAACTAAACGATTCCAGAATGCCTTTAGTAGATGCTATAGAAAAACTCAAGAAAGAATATGCAGAACTTAGTGATATGCTAAGAGATGCACAGGATGGTATTATTAAGGCGGCAGACACAGTGTATCCAGGGGTTAAAGTTATTATAGGAAATTCTACTAAATACATAGATGACACGCAAATACATTGTACGATTAGGAAAATAGACGGGGATATCTATATAGGGGTATAGACTTAACGAATTGATTGACGAGGGGCAAAACCTGACACTAGGATGAAAGGGTTCTGTCCCTCTGTTTAGATTTTTTAAAAACAAGGTAAAAGAAAAATACCTCATCTTTTACTAATCTGTGAAATAAGTGTACTCATAGACAAATTCAAAGTATGGGGGAAATCAACCGGGATACGGATTCTTTAAATTTGATAAGTAAGCTGCGGTCGTTATAAAGAGCTGGAGTCAGTTCTTTTGAATCTCCAAGATCGCTGTTAAAGATAGCGGAAAGCTTTTTAGAGGTAGCTTCATCATAGATGAAGGCGTTGATTTCAAAGTTGATTTTGAAGCTGCGCATATCAAAATTGGCTGTGCCTACAGAGCAAATCATTTCATCAATAACGATTGTTTTAGCATGCAAAAATCCTTTTTCGTAAGTATAGCACTTGACCCCACACTCTAAGGCCTCGCCGATATGAGCATAAGTAGCCCAATAAACAAATAAGTGATCAGGCTTATTGGGGATCATGATTTTGACATCTATACCAGAGAGGGCAGCAAGCTTGATGGCTGTTAAGATGCCTTCGTCAGGGACAAAATAAGGGGTTTGAATAAAAATTGATTTTTTGGCTTCATTAATCATTTTAATGTAGCCGTTCCGGATACTTGTATATTTTGAATCGGGACCGCTGGAGACAATCTGCATACCTACATTGCCATGGGCATTATAAGTTTTGATAGGTATGTATTTGTCCAGAGATACGTTTTCGTGGGCAGCAAAACGCCAGTCTAATAAGAATTGAAGATTGATAAGTCTTACAGCACTACCTGTTATTTTGAGATGTGTATCTCGCCAATACCCTAATTTTTTATTAAGCCCTATATAGGACTTTCCAATATTAAAGCCTCCTAAATAAGCTATCATACCATCGATAACACAAATTTTTCGATGGTTTCTATAATTGGCACGAAGTTTAAGAAATGGAATAAATGAAGGGAAAAAACAAGTGACTTTAACCCCGGCAAGCTTGAGCTCATAAAAATATTTTTTAGGAATACCAAAGCAACCTAAATCGTCATAAAGCAAAAAGACTTCAATGCCTTCCTGAGCTTTGGCAATTAAAAGGTCTTTGAAAGCTTTACCGACTTCATCATTACTAATGATATAATACTCCAAATGAATATATTTTTTTGCTTTTTTGATATTTTCAAATAAGGCGTTAAAAAGTGCACGGCCATCGGTGAGAATAGCTATTGTGTTATCTTCTGTATATAAAGATTCGTGGGCATTAAGATGGAGGCTAATAATATTTTCATAGGTTGTTATGAGGGGGTTGCTGTATTCTTTTATATGCTGTGTAAGAGCCACTTGCTGTCTATGAACAACAGCAAGAAATCTATCTTGTTCTTCTTTTCTAATAAATGTTTTACGCTTACGCATGTCTTGACCGATAAAAAGATATAAAATAAAGCCAACAAAAGGAATAAAGAGCATAATCATAATCCAAGCCCAGGTCGTACTGGCATTTTTTCTGGCTAAGAAGATAACAGATAGGACAAGCAGGATGTTAATATAGAGAAAAATGTCAAGCCAAGTAAATTTTACTAAAAATGCATGGATCATTCACATCACCTCACCCTATAGTAACATACAAATATTAACAAATCTAGCGATACAAGAGCTCTTGACTGTTGATAGCTTCTTTTCTATGTCTGGCAATCCTAGTATATGAGCCGTCACTGTTTAAAATGCGGGCTTTTACGTTATCTTGTAGATTGACATCTAAAATATGCTTTACCTTTTCTTTGCAAGCCCTGTCTTTTACAGGAAACATAAGTTCAACTCTTCTGTTGAGATTTCTGGTCATCCAGTCAGCACTGCTCAAATAAACTTCATCCTCTCCATCATTATAAAAATAGTAAATACGGCTGTGTTCAAGGTATCTGCCAACAATACTTCTGACAGTAATGTTTTCACTGATACCTTCCATACCAGGTCTTAGGCAGCAAATACCCCTTATAATCAAATCGATTTTTACACCGCAGTTAGAGGCAGCATATAGTGCTTTGATGATGCCTGTATCTACAAGAGAGTTCATCTTAGCTATTATTTTGGCAGGTTTACCTTCCAGCGCATTTTTAGATTCCCTTTCTATAAGCTCAATAAATTTAGGTCTTAGTCCAGAGGGAGCAATAGAGAAATGAGTAAGCTCACTGGGTTTAGTAAGGCCTGAGAGCATATTAAACAAGGAAGAAGCATCCGCACCAAATTCAGGGTCAGAGGTAAAAAGGCCTAAGTCTGTATAGAGTCTGGCCGTTACATCATTATAATTGCCGGTTCCAAGATGCACATACCTTTTAATACCGTCAGCTTCTTTGCGGACGATGAGAAGAATTTTACAATGGGTCTTCAGTCCCACTAAGCCGTAAATAACATGACATCCAGCCTTTTCAAGGCGTTTAGCCCAAATGATATTATTTTCCTCATCAAACCTAGCTTTTAACTCCACAAGTACTGTGACCTGTTTGCCATTTTCAGCGGCCTTAATCAGGGCACCGACCAGAGGGGAATTTCCACTTACTCTATAAAGGGTTTGTTTGATGCCAAGAACAAGAGGATCTTTAGCTGCCTTTTGGACCATATCAACAACCGGAGAAAAGCTCTCAAAAGGGTGGTGCAGAATAATATCTTGTTTGGATACAGTAGTAAAGATATTTGGCTCACAGGAGATTTCTTTACAAAGTTTAGGTGCTGTAGGTGTATAGGTCAAGTGCGGCATATCAATATAATTCCCCATTTTCATTAAAAAAGTTAAATCCAATGGACCGGAGACTTTATAATGATGATCTTTGGTGATTTCTAACTCTTCTTCAAGCAGACTAAGCAGCTTTAAGTTAACTCTTTTTTCTATTTCAAGTCGTACCACTGCACCCCATTTTCTTTGCTTAAGGGATTGTTCAATGGTCTCAAGTAAATCTTCAGCCCCTTCCTCATCCAGGGTCAAGTCAGCATTTCTGGTGATTCTGTAACAGGAGGAAGCCAAAATATGATGACTGCTAAATAAGGAGTGCAGGTGCATCTTTATGACGTCTTCAAGAAAAATATAACACTGTATACCATCAGCAGGTGGTAAGGCAATAAGTCTTCTAAGAACGGAAGGGACCTGAATGGTTCCGAGATGGATATCATTTTGAGACCCTTTGTTTTGCAGAAGAAGAGCCAGATTGAGGGTTTTGTTTAAGATAAGAGGAAAGGGTCTGCCTTTATCTACGACCATAGGTGTTAGGACGGGATAGATATTATTCATGTAATAAGTTTTGATAAAATCAGATTGCTCTTGAGTAAGCTCTTTTTCTTTAACAAACGCTATTTTCTGTCTCTTTAAGCATTGCTTAAGAGAATAACTGAAGGTCTTATACTGATCATTTACAAGTTTTTGAGCTCTTGAAGTGATGGCAAGGATTTGTCCTTTGGGGGTTAGCCCAGAAGGATCTATTCTTTCAGAACTAGCATTGACTAAATCGTACAGAGAAGCAACCCTAACCATAAAAAATTCGTCTAGGTTAGAACTGACAATAGCTGAAAATTTTAATCTTTCGATAAGTGGATTTGAAGTATCCTGAGCCTCTTCAAGGACTCTGGAATTAAACTCAAGCAGGCTCAATTCTCTATTAATAAAGTTTTCTTTCGAAGTATAGTTCATATGTTCAACCCCTATAGTTAAAGTGTGATTAACAAAATATTCATAAGAGTAATGTATATCATACACATTTATTATACAAGTATTATGTATAGGAGAAATAAAAATTTAAAATGGATTTAACATAAAGTTAACAGGAATCTAACATAAAAAATGCCCTTGCTATCCTTACTAAAATAATGTTTACTTATAATAGGATTTTAACACATATAAGAGAGGATATTTTAAATGAAAAATATTGGTATTATAGATTTGGGCTCCAACTCTACAAGACTTCTGATAGTCAGATTATTGGATCATAACGGGTTTAAAGTGATTCATGAACTTAAAGAGGCCGTAAGATTAGGAAAAGATATGGGAGCCGATGGTTGTCTGAACGCTGCAAGAAAAGAAGTGGCAATGAAAACGCTGCAATATTTTATATCAGTGTGCGAAACATATAATACCCATGAGATTATTGCAGTTGCAACAGCAGCCGTAAGGGCAGCAACCGATAAAGAAGCCTTTTTAGAAGAAGCAAAGATCAAAACAGGACTGGATATCAGGGTATTATCTGGAGAGGAAGAAGCCTTTTATGATTATTTTGGGATTGTTAATAGTATAAGCTTTACAGAGGGACTCATTATAGACATAGGGGGAGCCAGTACGGAGATTATCTATGTGCAAGACAGGGCATTTAAAGAATGTATCAGCCTGCCGTTTGGGGCCATCACACTTACTGAAAAATTTGGACTGACAGATGACATAAAAGAAGAGAACTTGGCTGCCTTACGGACCTATTTAATCGAGCAGTATGATGCACTGCCATGGCTTTCACAAATAAAAGACGTGGTGTTGATAGGTGTGGGGGGGACATTAAGAAACATAGGCAAGATAGACAGAAAGCTCAAGGAGTATTCTTTAGACCGTACACATCATTACAAAATGGACACACAAGCGGTCGAAGAAATTACTTGTATGGTAGGTAGTATGAGTCTAAAGCAGCGAAGGAAATTAAAGGGGCTCTCTAAAACAAGAGCAGATATTTTTGTGGCAGCTTGCGAAGCTGTTAAGGTGCTTACCCAGTATTGTAGGATAAAAAAACTGATAGTCAGCGGCAACGGGGTTAAAGAAGGTCTTTTGTATGAATATATACAAGGGGAAAAACTACTGGTAAGAGATGTCTTAGAGTTTTCTACAGACAATCTCATGCAGCAGTACCAGGTGGATAAAGAAAGGACAGATCAAATATGGCGAAGAGCTAAATATCTGCTGGACTTTTCAAAGTCTACTTATGACAAGGTGGAGGATGCAACCAAAATATTAAGAACAGCCGTTATGCTTCATAGAATAGGCGTACAGGTCAGCTGTTACGATTTTCATAAACATTCTTTTTATATGATGCTTCATGCAGATCTTAATGGCCTCAGTCACAGAGAGATTTTAATGGTCGCCTATACCATTTTATATCATCCAAAAGAGGAGTTTGAAAATTTGTTTTATGGCTATAAAGATTTGCTAGGAGAACAAGATATTAGTATGACTCAAAAACTAGGAGTTATTTTAAAAATGGCCATCAACAACGTTGTGTTCTAAGTGGGGGTATGATATACTAGTCTAAGCTTAATTTAAACGTTTATCAGGAGGTATGAAGAGTGGACTGGACTTTATTTTTGATTGTATTTGTAGTCATAGCGGCATTAATAGCTGGATTGTATTTTTGGGGTAAAAGACTGCAGAAAAAGTATGATGATCAACAGCAGCTTATTAATCAACACAAGCAAGCTTTATCCATATTTGTAATAGATAAAAAGAAAGATAATGTTAACAATCTAAAGCTTCCAAAGCAAGTTAAAGAGCAGCTGCCATGGATTTATAAAAAGCGTAAAATGCCAGTTGTAATAGCTAAAATAGGACCACAAATTCAGACACTTATGTGTGATGAAAAAATCTACAACAGCATTCCTACTAAAAAACAGATTAAAGTTGAGATGGCAGGGATTCTTATTGTCAAGGTACTGACGGGCAAACTTCCTGAAGTAAAGAAAACAGGGATTGTGTCACAAATAAAAACTAAAGCAATGCAGCTAAGACCTAAAGCTAAATAAAACTTGTATACTTACCCGTATACAAGTTTTTTTCATATACAAAAATGATGGGTATAGAGGTATTTAATGAATGAATAAGGTTAATAATAAAGGGAGCTTATTCATATGCTTAAGAGAAGGGAGGCAGGACAATGAACAGTAAGCTTGTCAGGGTCATTAAAAACTTATTTAAACGTTACGTAGCGCACAATATAGCAGCTACCAGCGCACAAATTGCTTATTACTGGATTTTAGCATTTTTTCCATTTTTGATCTTTATTATTACGTTACTGTCTTATACAACGATTCCAGCCAGTGTTTTATTAGAATATATTGCAAAGATTGTACCTGCTTCATTGGTACCTTTTATTGAACAAACAATTAGTCAATTTATCAGCTATAGAAGTACCACCTTATTGTCAGCAGGAGTCTTGATTACATTGTGGTCTGGAGGAACAGCGGTCAATGCGCTTACAAGAGGTATTCATCTGGCCTACAATTCTAAGCACATTAAGCCATTTTGGCTTTCAAAGATTACTGCCGTTATTTATACAGTACTTTTGGCGGTTCTCATTATTGTCCTGATGATAAGTCTTGTATTCGGTAACCGAATAGGAGGATATATTATAGGCGTAATGGATATGAATAGGGGTATCTTTATGCCCATATGGAATCTTGCCAGACTTATTATGCCGTTTTTGGCACTTATTATGATACTTTATATTATTTATAGGATTATTCCTAGAAAACATTTAAAATATAAAAACGTTTGGCCGGGAACCCTGGCGGTTTCAGTCGGGTGGTATTTATTTTCTCTTGTTTTTTCCATATATATAGATAATTATAGTAAATATAATCAATTATATGGTAGTATAGGAAGTGTATTTATCTTGCTTATTTGGATTTATGCCAGCTGTATGCTGCTGCTTTTGGGCGCAGAACTGAATGCTTTATATCAAGATGTTAAACTCAATAGAGTGATACGAAAAGTGAAAGGGAATACTATAAAATGAATCCGCTTACTCAGGCATTTTATTTAAGAGAGGCAGTTACAGTAGCCAAAGAATTACTTGGTAAAATATTGATAAGACAAATAAATGGCAGAGATTACTGCTTTAAGATAGTAGAAACAGAAGCCTATATGGGGGCGATGGATAAAGCCTCCCACGCCTATGGAGGTAAGTTTACAAACCGTACGAAGCCAATGTTTGAAAGAGGAGGCATCACTTATATCTACTTGATCTATGGGATGTATTACTGTCTGAATATAGTAACCCAAGATAAAGGCATTCCTCACGCAGTACTGATTAGAGCAGTAGAACCTTTAGATGAGGGAGCGATGAAGTTTGCTAAATCCAACAGACTTATTAAGTCCAAAAAAAATGAGGACCTTACAAATGGTCCCGGTAAGCTCTGTCAGGCATTAGTCATTGATAAGACTTTAAATGAAAAAGATATCACAAAAGAAAATCTCCTATGGATAGCAGATGCTCCGTCCATTATGCACATCATAAAAGATAAGCGCATCAATATACCTTATGCTATGGAGTATCAAGATATGGAATGGCGATTTTATATTGCAGACAATCCATTTGTATCGGTATTAAAAAACAACTAGAAATGATGATGGAGGTAGTAGAAATGGCTATTTCAAAAATCATGATAAAAGATGCTCTAAGATATATCGGCATGCCTAGCCATCAAACGAGTAGTCCAATGAGTCAGCAAATAGAGGATACATATATGTTGTTTCTTTTGGATATACAAGGTTACAAGTAAAAAGCAAGGATCTAGCAAAGCTTCTTATAAACTGTAATAGATGTTATGTTCTAGCGGCAACACTGGGACAAGAGGCAGATAAGCAGATAAGCAGAAGACAAAAAACGGATATGCTGGAAGCCGTTGTTTTGGATGCTTGTGCCTCTGTACTTGTTGACAAGATCTGCGATGATCTTGAGATGAAAATTATAGAAGAAATCAGTAAAAATGAGTTTTTGACGATGCGTTTTAGTCCAGGGTATGGCGATGTACCTTTAGATGTACAACAGTCTATCCTAGATATATTAAATGCAACTAAACAGATAGGAATAAGTCTTACAAAAACAAATATGCTGCTTCCAACTAAGTCAGTCACAGCTTTTATTGGCATATCTCATCAGAAAGAAGAGAGACAAAAAAGCTGTGCGGCATGTAGCTTAGTGCAAAGCTGTATCTATAGGAAAAGAGGAGATCAATGTGGTTTATAACATATTAGGTAAAAAACGTTTATATTTTGATGGTGCTATGGGGACAGTCCTTCAAAATAAAGGCTTAAAGCTGGGCGAACTGCCAGAAGCCTACAATTTTACGCATCCAGAAGTCATTACAGACATTCATAAAGAGTATTTAAGAGCGGGTGCTCATTTTGTAACAACCAATACTTTTGGGGCTAATCGCTATAAATTAGATAAAGGTCCCTATTCTGTAGAGGAGCTTATTAATCAAGCTGTTAAGCTAGCCAAAAGCGCAACAAAGGATTATTTGGATACATATGTTGCACTGGATGTGGGACCCAGTGGCAAAGTGTTGCAGCCTATAGGAGATGTTTCTTTTGAAGAAGCATATGACGTTTTTAAGGAACAGGTTATAGCAGGAGAAAAGGCTGGCTGTGATGTTGTTCTATTTGAGACTTTTACAGATTTGTATGAGTTAAAAGCTGCTGTTTTGGCCGCCAAAGAAAATACCTCATTGCCTATATTTTGTACCATGAGTTTTGAAGAAGGGGGCCGCACATTTTTTGGTACAAGTATACAGTCTATGATTTTGACCCTTGAAGGGCTGGGCGTAAGTGCTCTTGGAGTCAACTGTTCGTTAGGTCCCAAACAGTTAAGACCCATAGTTGCAGAAATCATGAAATATGCATCAGTTCCGGTAATGGTGCAGCCCAATGCTGGGATTCCAGCTATGCAGGATGGGGTTGTTCAATACGATATAACACCAGAAGAGTTTGTCTTCTTTATGAAGGAATTTGCTGAGCTGGGAGTCAGCATTCTTGGGGGATGCTGCGGAACCACTGAAAAGTATATTGAAGGGATGACTAAGGAGGTTAGTACACTTGCCTATGAAGGGCCTATCAGAAAACAAATGACCGGGGTATGTAGTGCTTCAAAGGCCATTTATTTTGATGACGTAGTGATTATAGGAGAAAGACTTAATCCTACAGGTAAAAAGCTTTTACAGGCAGCTTTAAGAAAAGGGGATATGGATTATGTACTTGGAGAAGCCATCACCCAGCAAGAACAGGGGGCACATTTATTAGATATCAATATGGGACTTCCCGATATAGATGAGGTTGCTATGCTAAGACAAGCAGTTATAGAGGTTCAGAGCCTTGTTAACCTACCGATTCAGATTGATTCGTCCAATGTAGAAGCTTTAGAGGCAGCAGCCAGAGTTTACAATGGAAAACCAGTCATTAACTCAGTAAATGGAAAAAAAGAAAGTCTGGATACTGTTCTGCCCATTGCTAAGAAGTATGGGGCTTGTATTTTAGGTCTTACACTGGATGAAAAAGGGATACCTATCTCTGCTGAAGAGCGGTTAGAAGTTGCTAGAAAAATAGTAGATGCCGCCCTTAAAATAGGTATTCCAAAACAAGATATATTGATTGACTGTCTGGTGGTAACGGCTTCTGCCCAGCAAAGTCTTGTTAAAGAGACCTTGAGGGCAGTAAGACTTGTGAAAGAAGAGCTAGGTGTCAAGACAGTGCTAGGGGTAAGCAATGTCTCCTTTGGACTGCCGAATAGGCCACTTATTAATAAAACAATGCTAGCTATGGCTTTGATGCAAGGGCTGGATGCACCTATCATGAATCCGGGTGATCAGGGAATGACAGAGACGATAGATGCTTATAGAGTGCTTATGGGTAAAGACATAGATTCAAATGCCTATATAAATCACTACATGGATGTGAAAAATAA
>JAQSYC010000338.1 GCA_029256345.1 Clostridia bacterium
TTTGATACGGATATCGAAGAAAAGATAGTGGCCTGTGACTCCGATAAAATCGAAAGAATCATTTTAAATCTTTTATCAAATGCTATAAAATTTACTAAATCCGGTGGAAAAATAGAGGTCACACTTGCTGATGCTGATGATACTATCAAGATTTCAATTAAAGATACCGGCATAGGCATACCAAAAGAAAAACAGAATTTTATTTTTGAAAGATTTATACAAATTGATAAGTCCTTATCTAGAAATAGAGAAGGCAGTGGTATTGGGTTATCCTTAGTTAAATCGCTTGTAGAGCTACATAATGGCAACATAAGTGTCAACAGTGTACATGGTCAAGGCAGTGAATTTATAATCGTATTGCCGGCCTTTGTACTCCCACAAGCTGAAGTATCGCTGGACTTTCCTTCCGCACCTATTGAAAGTAAAATTGATAGAATAAATATTGAATTCTCAGATATCTATAATTAAGCCTCCGTGAAGGGAAAGTAAAAACTATTAAGTAGTTCTGCCGAGGTAATAAGTGCAGTTGTTGTGACGCACTGATTCCCTCGTGGTGGACTAAAAGAAAGCTGATTAAACCTTTTGAGTTCTTCTATTAATTTTGGAAAAACCTCATCTCTCTCCTCCCATGTTGTCACATAACTCTGTTCAATATTAAGGTTTTCATCTTTTGCAAGCCCTGAATAGGTGTAGGCTGCCCGGATGCTAGTCGCTGATGTTAAAGAAAGAAAATAAGCACCAAAATAAAATAAGGGACCACTGGCAGATTGGGTTAACCTAGAAATCATATTATCTAGTTTTTCCAAAAGGTCTATGACGAACTTATTTTGACTCACATAAGATAAAGACTCTGTATTTGTAATAGTACCCGAGTTAATATGAAGATCCATTTTGGAGGTAGAGCATCCCTTACTTTCTCCTCTCTCAGTTGCTTGATTATATGTATCTGCAATGCCAGTAGTCTGATAAAAACTGATACTTACATTAAATATCCGCGAATTTTCCAATGTCGTTGAAATGGCGGGTGTAAGGAGTGTATATTGTGCAGTATTACAGGTATGCAAATTGCCCTGAATTTCTAAACGGTTTTTGTTTTCATTTTCTGTAATAGTCTTTGATACATGAGAAGCAGTATTTTTGGAGGAGCTTTGGGAAAAGCTGATAATACTTTCTTTAAAAGCTGATAAAGTGGTATAGAGCGCTCTTAATTCGTCAGTAAGACACTTGATTTCACATTGTGTAATAGGCGAAGCTAAAAAAAGTGCTGTAAACTTCTCTCCTCCCATCAAATCAAGTAATTTTTGATTGATAGGTGCATGGCTTGGAGATGTATTATTAGGAATCACTACAGCGGCAGAAAGTGCATGATAGTTCTTCGGGTTAAATAAATCCTCTAATATTAAGGAACTCTCCTTTGGGGACAGTTCCTTAAACTTGCTGTTTGGGTAAGTGCTTTTTAGACCATTTTTAAGGATGTCCAGCGCTGAGCGCATCCCGTCATCCGTTTTAAGACCTATATATAACATAAGTTGATACTGTGAGGACCTTAGAATATAGCCAAATACCTCTTTAAGATTTCCTAAAGCGTTAAGGACAAAGGTAAAAAAATCTGGTGATAAAGGGCTTGTAAGTATTTCAACCTGTAGTAGCCGAATACCCTCCTTGACCTCATCTGATGGACAAAAGGAAAAGTCATGAAGACAGTGAAGATTGGCTTTATCAATTAATGTTTCACATTTACTAATGAGGTCATTTAATAGGCTGTCATTTCTTGGCTTCTGCATCACAAAGAGGCTCCTTTACACCTGTAGTCTTTATATTTATAATATGTCTCTCCTCTAGAGACTTATTGTTACTGCTTTTCCTTTGTAAGTAAATTCTATAGAATCTGATGCTCTATCCCCACCAATTACTTTTATTTTAAAGTTTTCTTGATATTTGAACCTTCCTGCCGCCTCTCCAAATGTCAATGTTTTTTCAGTATCTTTGTAGGTTAATTGAATCATTGAAAAATTGTCTTTCTCATAGGAATAATTATCTCCTTCATCGTTATATAATGTAAATTCTCCATCTGCTCCACTATAAATAATAATCTCTGATACTTCTCCCTTTTTCTCATCTGTATAGGTTAAAGGCTCAGATATAGGAATAATAGAACCAGCTTTGACAAAGAGCGGTATCATCTCAAGTGTGACTTCATATTTTAAGGTTTGTCCGCCTTTATATACTGTATGGGTCCAAAAATCATACCAGTTAGTGCCCTTAGGCAAATAAACATTTCTTATCTTATCCGTATCCAAAAGTGGTACACTATTAGCTTCATAATACATCGGCTCTGTAACTGGACAAACGAGCAGTGACTTACCGAACATAAAGCTGTCACTGAGTTCTTTTACTTTTTCATCTCCTGCAAAGTCAAACATTAAGCTGCGAAGCATCGTGGTATGATTTTGATTAACCTCTGCTGCCATTGAATAAATATAAGGAAGTAACTGGTATCTTAATCTTATAAATCTAAGAATCGTATCATAAAAGATATCTCCTGGTTTTCCAAAATTCCAAGGCTCCCTCGGTGTATCTGTGCCATGAGAGCGGAACATCGGTAAAAAGGTACCGTATTGAAGCCATCTTACATAAAGCTCTCTATACCCTAAGTCATTTACGCCCTCATTATAATCACCATCCCAAAACCATATAGGCTTAGTGTTAGTATGGCTATTGCATCCCCTATTTTCCCATTTAT
>JAQSYC010000056.1 GCA_029256345.1 Clostridia bacterium
CAGTCAGTATAAGTTTCTATTTTTATTTATTATTATTACAGCGACGATACAAGAGGGAATGAGGCAAGGGTTAATTGTAGCAGTGGCTTCCTGTGCTATTATTCTGGGCATGGATTTAATCATGGTATCCAATATAGTGGTTAATCCATATTTTGAGGATGATCTTATATTATGTGGTGTTTTTGTACTTACGGCATGGCCATTAGGGTATTATGTAAAGATTGAAAGGGAACATATTAAAGAACTTGAAAACATGGTACATAAAGATGGATTGACAGGAGTTTATAATCATCGTTTTTTTTGTGATGCATTAAAGCAACAGGTATTATACAGTGAAAAACAGCAGCAGTCTATCTCTATGTTATTTATTGATATAGATTATTTTAAAGAATACAATGATCTCTATGGTCATCAAAAGGGGGATGAAGCCCTTCGGGTTATAGGAGATCTTCTAAACAGCAGTATTAAACAGGGGCAAATAGTCGCGAGGTATGGAGGAGAAGAGTTTGCGATGATACTTCCAAACACAGAGGAAAAAGAGGCTATTCGGATTGCAGAACAAATAAGAAGCACGATAGAAAAGACTTATTTTAGTGGTCAAGAAAATCAGCCCAATGGTAATCTAACTGTTTCTTTAGGAATTTCTACTTATCCTAATAAAGCAAAAAATGATTTAGATTTGATTAAAAGTGCTGATGATGCACTTTATAGAGCCAAATTCTTTAATCGTAACCGCGTAGAAATTTATAGTTCTATTTTGGATGATTTGAAAAAAGAAATAGATGAAAAAGATGTGGAGTTAATTACTTCAATTAAGACATTGATCAGTATCATTAATGCTAAAGACCGTTATACCTATGCCCATACAGAAAAAGTAGTTATTTACAGTCGTCTCTTGGCAGAGCAGCTGAAGTTAAGTGAAAAAGATAAAAAGACACTTATTTATGGAGCTTATATGCATGATATAGGCAAGATTAATATTTCAAAAGACATACTCAATAAAAAGATGCCGTTAACGGAGGAGGAGTGGAGCATTTTGAAGGACCACCCGGTAGAAGGTGTCGAAATTATTAGACCAGTTATTTCTTTACAGCATATTATTCCACTTATAGCCCATCATCATGAGCGTTATGATGGCAATGGCTATCCAAACGGACTAAAGGGAGATGAGATACCTTTTCTTGCCCGTGTGCTGACAGTTGTAGATAGCTTTGATGCTATGACATCGAACAGACCATACAATAAAAGAAAAAGCTATGAGGAAGGCATAGAGGAGCTGAGACGCTGCAGTGGGGTACAGTTTGATCCAATGATTGCACACAGCTTTATAGAAGTCATAAAAGCCTCAAAAGACAACTTGGACAATTTGATGTAAACAACATTACATGGAGCGTGATATTTTGGGATATCGCGCTATTTTTGTATCCATTAATAGGTTAAAGAATTGAGATTATGACTTGAAAACCTCATTAGACTAGGATAGAATCTATTCAAAAGTAAAAGTATTTTAGAATTTTCAAATAGATAAGAATAATAGGAGACGATAATGTGACAAATACAGAGTTATTTAAGACCATCTTTAAACGCAAGTCAGTTCGAAAATATGCTATGACACCACTGCCACCAGAGATATTTACTCAAATACAAGATTATGCAAGCGTGGCTAAGCCGCTGGATACAAGCATTCGTTATGAATTTTATTATATGGGAGAAGAGGATGTGAAAGGTCTGTTGGCGATTAAAGCACCCCACTATATTTGTATTTTTTCAGAGAAAAAACAAGGTTATTTGATGAATGCTGGATATCTGTTGCAGCAGATAGATCTTTATCTTTCGGCTAATCATTTGGGGAGTTGCTGGCTTGGAATGGGGAAACTTTCAAAAAATATTCCAAGTATAAAAGATGGGATGGAATTTGTTATTATGCTTGCCTTTGGAAAGGCATCAGAGTCTGTACACAGAGAAAAAATAAACGAATTTAACCGCAAATCCTTATCCGATATTTCCACTGCAGAGGGCGTAGAGGAGTTATTAGAACCAGTGCGTTTAGCACCATCTGCCACCAACAGTCAACCATGGCTTTTTAGTGGAAGGAGAGATCAAATCATAGTATGTCGTGAAAAACTGAATTTCATAAAGACTGCTTTGTATGAGAAAATCAACCAGATTGATATGGGAATTGCTTTATACCACCTCATGTTGTCACTTGAATATTATAAAAAAACTGCTATTTTAGATTTCGAGACAACTTCGGTTCCAACTGGACAGGAGTTTATAGCCCAAGTTAAAATTGGAAGAGCTAAAGAAAAAAGGGATGATTAGAAAGAGTTTAATACTTAAATAATAAGGGTATATAAAGAAAGTCTTCTAGTTCCTTGATTGATAAGGCACTGGAAGGCTTTTTACTTTATCAAACAATAAAAAGAATAAATAGCACTTAAAATGCAGATAGTTATAGAGAAACAATCTATAAACTTGAATGATTGATCATCATAGAGTTGTTTCTCTTAATGAGTTCACATCACATACAATCACGAATAAGTAAAATTTAGGGATGTGAAATCTATACTATAGAATCAAGCAAATAGAAGAGGTGATGAAATGATTTTAGATATACCTAAAATAGAACGTATTGAATTTCCAGGCGGAAAGGCAAAGATTAAGTGGGATGAGTTTAATCAACGGATTAAGATCGTGAATTTTGAAGGGGAGCTTAACTATTTGATGAATGAGTTGATAGCCCTATCAAAGGGAAATAAAGTAGGAAAAATTTTTAGTATCGTACCTAAAGATAAAGTTACAGTTTTTAAAGAACAGGGTTTTATTATGGAGGCTAAAATTCCTCATTTTATTAAAGGAGAACCTGGTTACTTCTTATCTAAGTTTATGGCCCCAGAGCGAAAGATGAGTCTGTCTATTCCAGAAGAGGAAGAAGTTTTGATTAAGGCACGGGAGTATATAGAAGAAGACTATCACTATGAGAAGTATGATCAGTATATCATTAGGAATGCATACCTTGCGGATGCAGAGCAGTTAGCAGCACTTTATGACAGCACTTTTGAAACCTATCCCTCACCAATGAATGATAGGGAGTATATTAAATTTATAATGGACCACGAGGTGTTCTTCAAGATAGCTGTTTTTGATAATCAAATTATAAGTGCAGCTTCAGCAGATATGGACCCTAAATATTTGAATGTTGAAATGACGGATTGTGCAACCTATAAAGAACATAGGGGAAAAGGTCTTATGGGACGTCTTATTTTTGAACTGGAAAAGGAAATGCAAAGCAGGGCGTATAAAGTGCTGTATAGTACTGCCAGAGCGACGTCAGTAGGTATGAATATCGTTTTTTCTAAACATAATTATGAATATGGAGGAAGGCTTGTGAACCATTGTCATATCTGCGGGCAGTTTGAGGATATGAATATTTGGGTCAAAGAATTGTAGACAAATGATAGATAAAAGGGATAGTTATACAAAAAGTGGCATAAGCTGTAAAGAGAAATGATAGTATAAAAAGGCTGTGTTAAAGGGGAGATGCCTATGAGTATTAGGAGAGCCTATGCATGAATATCCTATTACTTGTGAGATTATTGGTATAGCAGAAGACTATGTGAGGCGTTATGGGGCGCAGGAAGTTCTGCAGATAAACCTTGTAATAGGGGAGGATAGCGGATTTATTGGAGATTCTATAGAGATGTATTTTGAAGTGATAGCTAAGGGAACTTTATGTGAAAGAGCACATATTGAAATAGAGTATATTAAGCCTTTACTGAAATGTGTGGGGTGTCACAAGCTTTTTGAAAGAACATCGGCTTCGTTTACATGTCCTTTATGTCACCAAATAGGAAGACCCACGGCAAGGGGAAAGGAATTTTATATTAAATCCATAGAGGTGGATTTATAAGGGGGATAAGAATGGCTGATAATAAAAAAATAGAAATCTTTACAAATATTTTACAACGAAATGACCAAATCGCAGAGTTGACTCAAATGCAGATGACAGAGCAAGGTCTTTTATCAATCAATGTGATGGGGGCACCGGGGGCCGGGAAAACATCGGTTATTTTGTCACTGATTAAAGAGATGACGGAGATGAAAGCGTATGTGATAGAAGGAGATATTGAATCAGATATTGATACTAAAAAGCTAAGGGAGCAGGGGATAGAGACTATCCAGATTAATACCCACGGGGCATGCCATCTGGATGCACCAACACTGGCAGCAGCACTACAAGACCTTAGACCTCTTCAAGAAGGGGTTATATTTATAGAAAACATAGGTAATTTGGTATGCCCGGCGGAGTTTCAAATAGGTGAGCATATTAAGATGCTGGTGGTGACAGTGACGGAGGGAAGTGATAAACCCTATAAATATCCTCTTGCATTTGAAAAAGCTGATATCATTATTTTAAATAAAATAGATCTTCTACCCTATGTAGATTTTGATGAAAATTATTTTATGGCAGGGGTCAGAGGACTAAATCCGGAGGTTTTAGTAGCAAAAGTTACAGCCAAACAAAACATGGGAATTAAGGAAGTAGCAAAATGGATAGAAAATAAGACAACACTTATAAGTCAAGAGCTATATCTTTGAAAGCAATGTCCTAGTATTTTAGAGTAGGGTATATTATAATGAAAATGCTATAAGGAAAATACTATAAAAGACTATAAAAATACTAGGAGGCAGAGTATGCTATATAAGCAAATAGGACAATCAGATCTTAAAGCATCAGTTGTAGCACTGGGGACCTGGGCAATTGGAGGCGGTTCATGGTGGGGACAAAACGATGATAAGGAGTCTATTAAGACCATTCAGGCAACTATTAGCCAAGGGGTTAATTTGATTGATACGGCACCGGTATATGGTTTTGGACACAGTGAAGAAGTCGTTGGAAAGGCCATAAAGGATAGACGTAGTCAAGTGCTTATTTCAACAAAGTGTGGTCTGAGATGGACGGATCAGAAGGGCAGCTATTATTTCTCCAGAGATGGCAAAGATGTCTACAAAAATATCTCAAAACAAGGGATTAAAAATGATGTAGAAATGAGTCTAAAACGTCTTGAGACAGACTATATTGATATTTATTTTACTCACTGGCAAAGCGTAGAGCCTTTTCTAATACCAGTAAGTGAAACGATGGAAGCCCTGGTGGAACTCAAAAAAGAAGGGAAAATAAGGGCCATTGGTGCATCTAATGTAACGGGAGAGCAGATTGAAGAATATGTCAAATATGGGCAGTTGGATATAATCCAAGAAAAATATAGTATTATAGATAGGCGTACAGAAAAAGAACTTTTACCTTTAGCTAAAAAGCATCATATTACATTTCAGGCGTATTCTCCTCTTGAACAAGGGCTTTTAACAGGGAAAATGACAAAAGATTATAGACCGGAAGCTGGCAGCGCTCGTTCAGGTAAGAAGTGGTATGAGCCGCAAAATCTTGCGAAAGTAGTCGATATGCTAGCAGGCTGGCAGGATCTTTGTAAAAAATACGAATGCACGCCAACCCATCTTGTGATTGCATGGCTGATAGCACAAGGAGAAAATGTCAATGTGCTTTGCGGTGCAAGAAAAATAGAGCAATTAGAAGATAATATTAAAGGGGCTGATATTATATTAGCCACTGAAGATGTACAACGTATGAGAGAATCGGTTTTAGCTTTATAATGAAGGCTGCAAAAAGGGGCTGTCGCCCTAAGGAATTTACCTATAATATGTTGCTTTGCTCATTTAAAATAAGCACAATATATTGTAGTATTTATCCACAATGCGACAGCCTCTTCTTGTATCAATAAATGGAGGGGGAGTTATTTGATTAAGCAGAGATAATCTCAAGAATCTCATCTATTTTTTTAGCACCAAAGTGGACCTCTGTATCATTAATGATAAGGGCGGGGACACTCATAAGTTTATACTGCTTTTTAATATCAGGGAATAAAGCAAGATCAATCATTTCTGCTTCTACATTGGGATTCAGCATGGCAAGCCTTTGGGCAGAAACTACGACATCAGGGCAGAAATGACAGGAAAGGGAAACACATACTTTAATATTAACAGGTTTATCAATTTTTAGGATACCTTCTCCTATGGTTGGGTCAAGTGCTTGACCAGGTCCACCTAAATTATATAAGGCTAATACAAAAGAATTAAGTTCATGGCCGCCAGGAACACCATGAAATTTAACGCCAGAATAGTAGTTTTCACTATCAAGTAAAGCTACCACTGGAAATTTATCTGCATGAAAGAGAATTTCAAGATCAGGATTTTCTCCTAGATTATAAATTTCGGTAGTAATATAATCATTTAAGTCTGAAATACTGATGATAAAATCCTTAAGCTCAATAGATTTTGGGTTTTCAGGATCTACAATGGTGGCTAAAGTGACTTCTTTATCAAGCTTTGCAAAAACTGTTCGGAGCTGTTCCTTGATATCAGGAGTTAAAAATTCATTAGCAGCAGGAGTGGATACAGAGGAAGATTTGAACTGAGCAGCATCCTTTATAGTTGAGAGGGAACTCGCTTCTAGGAATGTTTCTTCAATACCAAGCCGCGCTTTTTCATCTGCAACATATTTTTCGGCATCAATAGCAGCAATAGCGCCATCAGCAATAGCCGTTACAATTTGTCTAAGTGCCTTAGGTCTAAGGTCACCCGCAGCATATACCCCAGAGAGAGCAGTACGCATGTTTTCATCAGTAAGGATATAACCATTTGCATCAAGAGGAATAATGTCTTTAAAGATATCTGTCGCTGGCTGATAACCAACAAATATAAAAAGTCCAAAGGTTTGGTCTTCGGGAGAGGCATGGTACTCGAAGGTTTCACCCGTGATATTACTTCTGAACTTCGCAGACTGCAGCATTTGATCACCAAAAACTTCTACCACTTCTGTATTAAACTTCACTTCAATTTTTGGGTGTGAAAGCACTTTATCTGCGATAGTTTTGGCGCAAGTAAATTCAGGTTCACGGGCTATCACTGTAACTTTTTTTCCGAATCTTGTAAGAAAGATAGCTTCCTCGGCAGCAGCAAAACCAGCACCAACAACAAAGATATCCAGGCCTTCAAAAAACTCACCGTCACAGGTAGAACAATACGCCACACCACGGCCGGTAAAAACTTCTTCGCCAGGGAATCCAAGTTTTCTAGGTGTAGCACCCGTAGCAATCAGTACGCTGTAGCCTTCAAAAACTTCATCTTTAGCATAGAGTTTTTTGACTGTTCCGGTCAAATCAACTTTTTCAATTTCTGCATTTGTAAAATTTATGTTAAAATCCAATGCTTGCTTATGCATCTCGTCCATGAGTTCAGGGCCTGTTATTTTTTGTATGCCAGGATAATTGACGATTTCAGAAGTTGTTCTGACCTGCCCACCAGGGAGATCTTTTTCAATAATGAGTGTATTTAATTTGGCACGACCAGCATAGATGCCAGCAGAAAGTCCAGCAGGTCCACTGCCTATAATCAATAGGTCATAAATTCTATTTGTCATTGTTATTCTCCTTTTTCAGTTATTATAGATTTCACATCCCTAAATTTTAGTTATCATAATCGTATGTGATGTGAAATCATTGAGAGAAACAACTCTATGATGATGAATAATTCAAGGTTATAGATTGTTTCTCTATAGATTTAAAATATCTTTAAAAACTTGGCAGTCAAATACTTAAAGTTATATTAAATCAATCACGTATAGTGACAAGCGCATCATGACACCATAGGTAGCGGCAGGTCTGAGTATTACGAGTAAAAAGTGCAGGCACAAAGGCCTGCCGCTATAAGGGGGTAATGTTTGAGGAGGAAAAATCTTATAGCTTACCTACAAGATCTAAGCTAGGGGTCAGTGTTTCTGCACCAGGGGTCCATTTAGCAGGGCAAACCTGATCTCCATGAGCCGCTACAAACTGAGCTGCCTGAACTTTTCTTAGGAGCTCTTCTGCATTTCGGCCGATACCTAAATCGTGAATTTCATAAGCTTTGATTTCCCCTTCAGGATTGACGATAAAGGTACCCCTTAATGCAAGTCCTTCCTCTTCGATTAAAACTCCAAAGTCTCTAGCGAGCTTACCCGTGGGATCGGCTAACATAGGGTAAGTGATTTTTTTGATAGTATCGGAAGCATCTGCCCATGCTTTATGAACAAAATGAGTGTCTTCTGATACAGAATAGATTTCACAGCCAATTTCCTTGAAGCTTGCATAGTTATCAGCTAAATCGCCAAGCTCAGTGGGGCAAACGAAAGTGAAATCCGCAGGGTAAAAGAAAAATACTGACCAGTGGCCTTTGAGCGAATCGGCAGTTACTTCCTTAAAAGCACCTTCGTGATAAGCCTGTACTTTAAACCCATTAACTTTTTTTCCAATTAAATTTTCCATTTTAATTCTCCTTTTGTTTATTATATTTTAACATTTAATGTAAATATCATCTATTACTTAATAATAGTTATTATTTGTTAAAATGTCAATAGTTATTATTAAAAAAAAACAATAATCATTTGCATTATTAGAATATAGTCATTTATAAAAGCAATAATTATAAAATCCACAAAAGTATGATATGCTTATAGGAAGAAAACTATACTTAAAAGTCAAGAGAT
>JAQSYC010000057.1 GCA_029256345.1 Clostridia bacterium
TATGGGAGAAAGATTTGGAGCTTGAGAAGCAGGTGACAATTTCAGAGAGTTCTTATAAAGAAGCCTTTAATACACTGATTAATCCCTACAAGCATACGGTCAAAAAAATAGCTTTTGAGAGTGCAAAAATGAAAATATTCCCCAGTGTTTATGCTACCAAAAAGCAGCCAAGATTTATAGTTTATGTGCCTGTAAAGGCGGAGCTCAGTGACAATCAGACAGCTTATTACACTTATAAATATTATGTTGGAATCGATCAAAGTAAGGTTGAAACGATACGTTTTATGAATAGGGAAGAGCTGACTGAGGAAGCTTATTTAAATGAGGCAAGTGAAGCCAATAAGGGTGAAAATGAAGTAAAAGAAACAGACGAGACAGAAGAAATAGATGAAGCAAAAGAAACAAAAGAAGATACACCAGTAGATTCAGAAGAACAGCAGGAAGTTTAATAAAATAGCAGATAAAGAGGTTACTCATGATTAGCAGATTTTTTCCAACCCATTACTTAAACTCAATTTACGAAATAAAAGTAGAAGATTTAAAAAGACAAGGCATTAGGGGTATTATCTTTGATATAGATAATACCCTAGTTCCATATGATGAGGCTGAACCTAACGAGAACATCATCCATTTTTTTGAAAAGATTAGGGAAGCAGGACTTAAAATTACCCTCGTGTCCAATAACACAGAGGATAGAGTGGTTAAATTCAATGAAAAGCTTAAAGTGTTTGCACTTCACAAATCTCAAAAACCTTTAACTAAAAGCTTTAAAAAGGCGCTGCAGCTCATGGGATGCAAAAAAGAAGAAGCTATTATTGTAGGGGATCAGATTTTTACAGATGTTTATGGGGGTAATAAGGCTGGCATTCAGACCATACTTGTGGTACCTGTCAGTGATAAGGACGAGTGGATAACTAAAATCAAAAGAGGACTAGAGAAGAAGGTGATTAAATATTATGAAAAAAAACAGCGCAGTCATAACCGGTAAACATAAAGTTTATGGGGTAATAGGAGACCCTATCGCCCATAGTTTGTCTCCGGTGATCCATAATAAGCTGGCAGAACTGATGGGTAAAGAAGCCATCTATGTGCCATTTCATGTGACAGAGCAGGGACTAGAACATGCTATTAGAGGCGCCTATGCTCTTAATATAAAAGGTCTTAATGTGACCATGCCCCACAAGCAGGAGCTCTTTAAATATATTGCAAAAGTAGATGACTCCGCCCACAAAATAGGGGCCATTAATACGCTGGTTTATAGTGAAGCGGGTTATGTGGGCTACAATACGGATTATATAGGTTTAAGGGAACTCTTAAAAGAAAACGCTATTGAATGGAAAGACAAAAATGTGGCAATTATAGGTAGTGGAGGGGCAGCTTACGCAGCCTATGTATCTGTAGCAGAAGAGGCTAAGGGGATACATATTTTTAACCGCACATTAGCTCATGCCCAAGCGCTTAAAACCCATATGGCAACTTATTTTGAGACACCCACATTTCTTTATGAGCCGCATGAAAGGTGTACAGAAGCTTTAGATATTGTGATTCAGACCACAGGCATAGGCATGGGCCAATACACCGGGCAGATGCCTGACTGCACAGAGGTTGTGTTAAAAAACGCACAGGCGGCAGTGGATATGATTTATCATCCAGCAGAAACACAGTTTCTAAAGTATGCCAAAGCCAGGGGGTGCCGTTGTGTCAACGGGTTCAGTATGCTTTTTTACCAGGGGGTAAAAGCTTTTGAATTGATGCATGATATCACGTGCGACACAGAAAGTATTTTGGCCATAAAAAGAGATATTTTAGACAATATGGAGGTTTAATGAACCCAAAAGGTTTTTCACTGCTAGAGCTTATGGTAGTTGTCCTATTCATTGCAATAGGCAGTTCTTTTATCAAGGTAGGAATGAATTATGTAGAAGAAGTGCGTTTTAAGGCCCTAGTCAAAGAAGTCGAAAGAGGCATTAAAAGTGCACAACATATGGCAAATTCCACTGGAAGAGAGTATAATGTTCTTTGTACAGAAAAGGCAGTGTATATCAGACCGGGGTATAAAGCGGCTATCTATAAATTTAACATGGACAAACATGTTACCATTCCCAGAGACATTACTGGAAAGCAGATTAGTTTTTCAGGAAGAATGGCCCCTGCAAAGGGCGGAACCATAGAGCTTGTTCATACTGCCTTGTCTAAAAAGGCAAGAATCACTGTGAGGGTAGGTACAGGAAAGACCACTATTTATTTTGAAGATTTATAAAGCAGGGGGCGTTCAAACATGAATCATAGTATTTACTTAATAGGATTTATGGGGAGTGGTAAATCAACCATAGGGCAGGAAATAGCCCGGCTTTTAAAGTGCAGCTGGATAGATTTAGACTGTTATATAGAAGAGACTCAGCAAATGCCGATTAAAGATTTGTTTAAGCAATATGGAGAGCCGTATTTCAGAGATTTAGAATGCGCAGCACTGGAAGCCTTATCTAATAGAAAAAATAGTATTGTCTCTACCGGAGGGGGCATTATTGTGACCCCTAAAAATGCGGTCTTCCTTAAAAGTCAAAAAACTTTTTATCTGAAATGGGAGTTTGAGACATTATTTAACCGAATCAGTCAGGACCAGAGCAGGCCACTGGCGAGAAGCTATGAGGAAGTGATGCATCTTTATCAGTCAAGAGAGATGCTTTATGAAGCGGCCTCCTGGAAGGTGATCTTAGGTGAGGGCAAAAGTGTAGAAGCGATTGCCAAAGAAATTATAAATAGTTTGGAGGGTGTATATGAAAATAGCAGTTATTAACGGGCCAAATCTTAATTTTTTAGGAATCAGAGAACCCAATATATATGGAAATAGTTCACTGAATGATTTAGAGCAAAAGTTAATAAACTATGGGAAAGAAAACAATGTAGAAGTCCTATGTTTTCAGTCTAACTACGAAGGGGCCATTATAGACTTTATGCAAAAGTGTTATCATGATGAAATAGATGGACTGATTATCAACCCAGGAGCCTATACCCACTATAGCTATGCCATAGCAGATGCGATAAAAAGCATCAGTAAACCAGCTGTAGAAGTACATATTTCCCATATACATGGCAGAGAAGAATTTAGAAAAAATTCTGTAACAGCCGCTTCTTGTATAGGTGTCGTAGAAGGGTTTGGATTTGACAGTTATTTTGTGGCTATGGATGCACTGCGACGAAAGCTTAAATCAAGTTAAGAAAAGAGGGAAAAAGATGGAGTCTAGAATTAAAAGATTATTACTTAAAATGCAGGAACTTAAACTGGATGCGATGCTCATTGGCAGCGGTGCTAACAGGAAATATATCAGTGGATTTACAGGTTCAAGTGCAATGCTTTATATTTCAGATAAAAAACAAGTCATTATTACAGATTTCAGATATATGCAGCAGGTGAGTAATCAGTGTAAAGCCTTTGAAGCCATCAATCAGGGGGAACTTGGCCTCCTTAAAACGGCCATGAAACTGGCAGAAGAGGAAGGAGCTCAGGCCATTGGTTTTGAAAGTGGGCATACCTATTATACAACATTTTTAGAGTTCAAGGCCTTTGAAAAAGTAGAATTTATACCGGTTCAAAACCTAGTAGAAGATTTAAGGCAGATTAAGGATACAGAAGAAATAGAAAAACTGAGAAGGGCAGAAAGCATTGGTGATATAGCTTTTGCACAGATTATCCCGTTTATCACCAAGGGCTATCAAAAAGGACTTACTGAAAATGATATTGCTCTGGAGCTGGAGCGGATTATGCGCACCAATGGTGCATCGGCCACTTCATTTTCTTCCATAGTAGCAGCTGGTCTTAAATCAGCTTTGCCTCATGCAGAACCAGATAATCTCACACTTAAAGAAGGGGATTTTTTGGTGATGGATTTTGGCTGTGTCTATGAAGAATATTGTTCAGACATGACACGAACAGTTGTCATTGGGGAGCCAACGGACAAACACAAGCAAATCTATGATACTGTTTTAAAGGCACAGCTGGAGGCGCTAAAAGCCATTAAGCCAGGAGTACAGGGCAAAGAAGTGGACAAAATAGCAAGAGACATCATCAAAGAAGCTGGATACGGCGAGTATTTTGGCCATGGGTTAGGTCATTCTACAGGATTAGACATTCATGAGAATCCAAGATTTTCACCACTAGATGCTACCGTGATTCAAAAGGGAATGGTGATGACGGTTGAGCCTGGTATTTATCTTCCAGATTTTGGAGGGGTGCGTATAGAAGACCTAGTCGTTATTACAGAGAATGGTGTAGAAAATCTGACGCATTCTCCAAAAGAACTCATTGTTATCAAGTAAAATAAAAAAATCGTTGAAAAATTGAAAAATGTAGTTTACACTATATGAGATAAAGACAATTAGGAGGAAATGGAATGATTTCAGCAGGTGAATTTCGAAATGGAGTTACGATTGAATATGAGGGTAACTTATTTCAAATTATTGAATTTCAACATGTAAAGCCCGGTAAAGGTGCGGCTTTTGTACGTTGTAAAATAAGAAATATTAAAACGGGGAATGTAATAGAAAAGACTTTCCGTCCAAATGAGAAAATGCCAAAGGCGCATATAGACCGTAAGGATATGCAGTATCTTTATGCAGATGGTGATCTTTATCATTTCATGGATACAAATACTTACGATCAAATCGCATTAAATGGCTCATCTGTAGGCGATAGTCTTAAATTTGTTAAAGAAAATGAAATGGTTAAAGTACTTTCTCATCAAGGAAATGTTTTTGATATAGAACCACCCCTTACTGTGGAACTTCAAATTACGGATACTGAACCAGGTCTTAAAGGCGATACAGCTCAAGGGGCAACTAAAGCAGCTATCGTGGAAACAGGCGCGAAAGTAATGGTTCCTTTGTTTATTGAACAAGGAGAAGTTATTCGTATTGATACACGTACGGGAGACTATACAGGCAGAGCTTAACGAGCACAAAGCTTAATAAAGACAAAGCATAGCAGTGGATTAGTTCTAATCTGCTGCTTTTTGAATGAAAGGTTTAAAAGTTAGGAGAGATTTATGTGAGCTGTTTGCGAAATGATATTTATCAAAAAGAATATAAACGCATAAGTACTTGGGCGGGACTCAATCTATTATTGTATGTGACAATTGAATGTATTAGTTCGTTAGACCTATTTGAGAGAGTGGTTTATCTAGGAGGTCATTTAGATATTTTTTTAATGAATTATATTTTACTGCTGATTATCACTTGCCCTTGTTTGCTGTTTCCTAAGATGACCTTTGTATTTAATCTATTTGCCTTTAGCCTTTTGACCCTTACCTATGGAAGCAGAATATCCATGGGGATCAGAGGAATGCCACTGACATGGGGGGATTTTTTTATAGTTGGAGAAGGCTTGTCCATAGCTGATAAATATTTATCATTACCAATGATTACGGTGATGTTTATCTTGATTTGTATCGGACTTGCGCTGCTTACAAAGACCTATTCCCACCGTTTAGAAATCTATCATCCCAAAGCTGTTATTTGTTTTATTATACTCATAACCAGTTTAAATCTGGCTATTGTTTCACATGCTGAAAAAAGTAATCAGTTAGAAGAAAAAAGCACCGTGGATGCCAGCGAAGAAGGGGTCGTTTATTCACTGGTTTCGTCTTATGAGGCGGGGGCAGATGCTATCATGGAAAATTATAGTAAAGAAATCATCCTATCACTCAAGCCCACTATTCAAAAGCAGTTTCCTTACCCTGTCTCTAACAAAGACCCTAATATCATTATACTGCAGTTAGAATCTTTTATAGATCCTTATAGTTTAAAAGGAGTCAGATATAGTAAAGACCCTATTCCCTATATGAGAAACTATATGGACGGAGAGTGGAGCGGACATGTGGAGGTGCCAGGGATTAATACAGCCCGTACGGAGTTTGAAGTACTCACAGGCATGCGTATAGCACATTTATTTCCCTTTGAAGTACCTTATACCAGTAAGGCTTTGGATGGCAGAGCCATTGAGTCCGTCGCCCATTTACTAAAGAAAACTAAAAATTACCATACCACAGCTATTCATAATCATGAGGCAAGTTTTTATGACCGAGACAAGGTATACAGTTATTTGGGATTTGACCATTTTATTCCAGTGGAATATATGGCGAATGTGAAGTATTCAAAGAATTGGCCCAAAGATGATGTGTTGTTGCCCTATATTACACAAACAATGGAGAGGACACCCAATCGGGACCTTGTTTATGCGGTAGCGGTAGCGACGCATTCCAGTTATGATTATGAGTATGAGAATCCGCACAGCGATATTGTAATCACTGGAGAAGCATCAGAAGAGGTATTAAACCAAGTGCAAGACTATATGGACCGCCTAGAAGAAACGGACAGGTTCGTAGGGGAGCTGATGGCTTATATTGAACAGTTCAAAGAACCCACTGTACTGATTGCTTACGGAGATCACATTCCTGCATTAGATGTTTTGACGTATGATAAAGCGTATGTGAAAGATCAGACCCCGTATTTTATTTTTAGTAATTATGTGCTAAGAGGCAAGGCAGAGCCAGTACTTCCCACTTATCAGCTGTACACACAGTTATTAAATACAGTTGGGATACAGGGCGGCATCATCTCATCAGCACACAATGCTTTAAAAGAAGATAAGAGTTATTTTGATATGCTAGACCTTATCAGCTATGATTTACTGATGGGGAATTACTATATGACACAGGAAAAAAACAATTATCAGGTGACAGATTTAAAATTCGGAAGACCATAAAGGGACCAACAGTAAGTGTCCTGATACTTTATAAATAAATAGATAATAAATCCCATTAAATAGAAAAACCAAGAAAGCAGGTGAAACCTATCTAGTGGGATATTTTTTTATAAGAAATAAAAATAAAATATTTCTTAATATTATAAATAAGTTACAAAATTTTAATTATTTGTATTGAAAAAGTGTCAAATTCAAATTAAAATGAATACAGAGATTAGTAGATATATTTAAGGTTTTCATGTTTGATAGACATAGTTTTATAGAATGCAAAGGACTTTATGTATTTTTCATTTATGGGGTAATATGAAACAAAAATCAATGTTTTTAGTAAGTACAATCTAATAAAGGAAAGAAGGGGAGAAACGGATGAATAGAATAAAAAGGTTAGGAATAACGTTGTTAATGGTATTGACTATATTGATTCAAGCTGTGATAACATACGGTATTCCAAATGAAGTAGTAGGTAAGACGTATATAGAAATTCCTGTGAAATTTAAAGGAGACATTACCTCTATGATTTCAGCCTATGTTCGAAAGGCACAAACCACGGGTAATGCTAATGAACTATTTGATATAAGTGGTTATGTAATCTTTGATATTAAAGCATATGCCTATGAAACAGGTAGTGAAGTCAAAGTAGGAGCTGAGATTACATACAAGGATAAGGATGGGAATACTCAAAAAGATTGGTGGGACAATGTGGAGCAACTAAATAAGAGTGCCATAGGGTGGCCTAGCTGTTCTGGATATTTTATTACTGTTCAAGATAATATCCGATTTGTAGAACCTTATCAGAATAAAACTGAGCTGAGAATAATGCTTGAAATGAAGGGGAAGAACTCAGGTTTTTCACGCGCCACGAATCATGGAGTGAGTTTATCACAAAATGCACCCGACCCAGTATCAGCAGATGAGTATCCAAAGGTACAATTGCAAACGATTAATAGACACAATCAAACGGTCAACAATTATAGTGTGGTTTTTGATGTAAATGGAACGCAGCAAAAAGAAATATTCCCTTCACCCCTTAGTTTAGAACCTGGTGCTAAAGTGGCAGTTACCATTGCAGGGAAGAAATTAGATAAGCAGCAATATCAAGTTATAGCAAGTCAGCCTGAGCCAGTTATTCCAGCTAAAGATAATAACGGATGGAAAAGTTTGGGAGATATCCCTAAAGTGCTGCCTAATACAAAAGAAGCTTATCCAGACTTAATAGATCGAGCAGGCTACATATCCACACGGCATTATAATTATAAATACAACAGTACACAATATGGATCAGGCTCTATTCCGCCCAGAGCAGAGACTTTTGATTATCCGATAGGTAAAAACCTGGTGATACAGAAGAGTAATCTTGATAGTCAGAAGCAATACCACTCGATAGAAGAGAAATCGGCTTTTTTTGACAAAAGTAACATTGGAAAAACAGTGATGGATGCAGTTTATATACCCACAGAAAGTGGTCAGTATCAGTTTGGAGTATATTCTAATAGTGGGGCTTATGGATATATAATCGTTGACGGAAACCAAAAAACCATAGTTAATGATTTAAATGCCAATTCAGGTAATGCTACTTATCATAGCAGTAATACCACATTGACACTAACGGCCAATAAAAAATACACGATTCATATGGAGTGGGAGCAAAAAACATCTGACCATATTGCACCAAGACTGCAATATAAGAAAAAGAATGGAAATAGCTGGGGGGCAGCTCAAATTGTACCCAACACTTGTTTTGAAGATGAAAGGTATGTTGGGGGAGGAAACAAAGCAGTTAAGTTCTGGGGATACATTATTCCAGATCAGACAGGGGACTATCAT